>JBDTQQ010000030.1:0-11645 GCA_039932075.1 Pseudarthrobacter sp.
GGCCGCCCGGCCCCGCTGCTCCCCCTCCCCCTACCCCTACCCAGCAAACGCTCTCTCACTCAATGTGGGTTTTTCGGCGATCCTCTCTCAGTTAACGTGGGTTTCGGGCGAACGCTCTCGCACCTCCCGCAGCCAAACAGCCGCCTGTGGATAACTTCTGCAGCGGCATGCCGTTTCGAGTCACAATGCCAGCATGCCAAAGCAAGAGTTTCTGCCCCAGCCGTTAGCGGCGGCTCCGTTCACCTTCGGCTCCGCCCTCGCCTCCGGCGTCACCCTGAACCGCCTTCGCCGCAAGGATGTAGTCAACGTGGGACGCGGCCTCTACCGCCCTGCGGACTGGGACTTTGATCTGGAAGGCGCGGCCAGGGCGCTGTCGGCTGCGTCGCCAGGAGCGTGGATCTCTCATGTCACGGCTGCCCGGCTTCGGTGCCAGCTGCTGCCTCCCTGGCTTGCCGACTCCACAGAGCTGCATCTGAGTAAACCGCGTTCGCTGCCATCGGTCCGGCGGAAGGGCGTGTTCGGCCATACCGTCCTCGCCCTGGAAGGTGAGATCGAACTCGTCGACGGCATCCGTCTGAGCACACGGTCACGGACCTGGCTTGATTTGGCCCGGACCCTGCCGCTCCGTGACCTGGTGAGCATGGGCGACCATCTGATCCGCATCCCGCGGGTGGATTTCGAGGGCAGGACGGATTCCTACGACACGATAGCCAGACTGCGTTTGCTGGCGGGTCGCCACCCTAATCTCCAAGGCATCGTCCGGGCCCGTGAAGCGTTGGATCTGATGCGGGTGGGTGCCGATTCCGCGCCGGAATCGCTGCTTCGGTTGGCTATCGCCGACGCCGGGCTGCCCGAGCCCGAACTCCAGGTGCCACTGCGCGCCGCAGATGCGCGGTCGCCGTCGGCCGATCTCGGCTACCGTCGTCGCCGGCTCGCCATCCAGTACGACGGCGGACATCACCTTGGTGACGCGCAGATCCTCAGCGACAGGAGACGAGATAGGGCCTTCGAGTCAGCCGGCTGGACGGTCCTTGTCTTCGACAAGGAGGATCTTGCTGACGACTTTCAGCGGGCAGCCGTGAAGATTAAACGGGCACTCCGCAACGGCTGGCTTGACCACCCGCAAGCGGCAGGTTTTGCCTGAGGCGTCTGAGGCGTCTGAGGATCTCCGGAAGCGTGCGTCGCTGCCAAACCGTTTCTTAAAGCCGTGACGCTCCCGCACCGTGGTGAGAGAGCGTCACGCAAAAACCCACATTAACTGAGAGAGGGTCGCCCGAAAACCCACATTGAGTGAGAGAGCGTCCGGGGTGGGGTGGGGTGGGGTGGGGTGGGGTGGGGTGGTACGGGGGCAGGGCAGGGGGCGGGGCGGTTAGCGGAGGACCACGGTCCGGTTCCCCTGCAGGATCACCCGGCCTTCGCAGTGCCAGCGCACCGCGTTCGACAGGGCCTTGCACTCGGTGTCCCGGCCGGCCGCAACCAGGTCTTCCGGGCCGTAGGTGTGGTCCACTTCCACGGTCTGCTGGGAGATGATGGGACCCTCGTCGAGCTCGGCGTTGACGTAGTGCGCCGTGGCGCCAACGGTCTTGACGCCGCGCGCGTACGCCTGGTGGTACGGCTTGGCACCCTTGAAGCTGGGCAGGAACGAGTGGTGGATGTTGATCGCCCGCCCGTCCAGCCGCCGGGTGAGCTCGTCACTGAGGACCTGCATGTAGCGGGCCAGAATCACCAGCTCCACGTCGTACTCGTCCACTAGTTCCATCAACCGCGCCTCCGCAGAGGGCTTCGTGGCGGCGGTGACCGGTACGTGGAAGAACGGGATGCCGTGCCATTCCACCAGCGCCTGGTGGTCCGTGTGGTTCGACACAACGGCAGCGATTTCCACCGGAAGTTCGCCGGTCCTGGCACGGAACAGCAGGTCGTTGAGGCAGTGCCCGAACTTGGAGACCATGATCAGCACCCGGCGCTTGGCGCCGCGCGGCTCCAGCCGCCAGCGCATCCCGAAGCGCTCGGCCACCGGCCCGAAAGCTGTCCGCAGCGTGTCCGCGGTGGAGGCATCGCCGTCGGACGCAAAATGCACCCGCATAAAGAAGTGCCGCTCGGCGCGCTCGCCGAACTGCTTGCTGTCCAGGATGTCGCAGCCGTGTTCCAGCAGGAACCCGGAAACGGCGTGGACGATGCCGGGGGACTCCGCGCAGTCGAGGGTGAGGACGTGCTCCACCGTGGTCTCCACAAGAGGAAGGGAGGGTTCAGTCTGTACGGCAGTCATGGCTCAGCACTCGATCACGTTGACGGCGAGACCCCCGCGGGAGGTCTCCTTGTACTTGGTTTTCATGTCCGCTCCTGTCTCGCGCATGGTTTTGATGGCTTTGTCGAGGGATACTTTGTGGCTGCCGTCCCCGTGGAGGGACAGCCGCGCGGCGTTGATGGCTTTGACGCTGGCGATGGCGTTCCGTTCGATGCAGGGGATCTGCACCAGCCCGCCCACCGGATCGCAGGTCAGGCCCAGGTTGTGTTCGATTCCCACTTCGGCGGCGTTTTCCACCTGTTCGGGTGTCCCGCCCAGCACCTCGCAGAGCCCGGCGGCGGCCATCGAACAGGCGGACCCCACCTCGCCCTGGCAGCCCACTTCGGCGCCGGAGATGGAGGCGTTGATCTTGAACAGAATTCCGACGGCGGCCGCGGCCAGCAGGAAGCGGACCACACCGTCGTCGTCGGCTCCGGGCACGAACTTGATGTAGTAGTGCAGGACGGCGGGGACGATTCCAGCCGCACCGTTGGTGGGGGCGGTGACGATGCGCCCGCCCGCGGCGTTTTCCTCGTTGACGGCGAGGGCGAACAGGTTCACCCATTCCATGGCCCGCAGGGGGTCGGTGACACCCGTGTCCGCGGTCAGGGTCTGGAATAACGACGGCGCCCGCCGCTTGACGTTCAAGCCGCCGGGAAGGATCCCTTCCGCGGCACAGCCGTTGTCCACGCATTCGCGCATGACCGCCCACAGTGCCAGCAGTTTCTCCCGGAGCTCGGCTTCGCTGCGCCACGTGAGTTCGTTGGCGAGCATGACGTCCGAGATGGACATCCCCTCGCGCTTGCAGATCGCCAGGAGTTCGTCGGCCGTGGTGAAGTTGTAGGGCAGCACGGTGTCATCGGCCACCACGCGGTCGCCGGCGTCCGCGTCGCCGTCCACCACAAAGCCGCCGCCGATCGAATAGAAGCTTCGTTCGTTGAGGACGGCGCCGGTGTGGTCCAGCGCCCGGAAGGTCATGCCGTTGGGGTGGGCCGGCAGGGACTTGCGGCGGTGCAGGACCACGTCTTCGTCCCAGTTGAAGTCCACCCGGTGGTCGCCGCCCACCAGGAGTTCGGCGTTGAGCGCGGCGGCCGCCACCTGGTCATCGGCCGTGAAGGTGTCCACGGTTTCCGGGTCCAGGCCCTGCAGGCCCAGCACCACGGCTTTGTCGGAGCCGTGGCCCCGGCCGGTGGCGCCGAGCGAGCCGAACAGTTCAGCCTGGACCCGGGTGGTGGAGCTCAGGAGCCCGCCGCCCTTGAGGCCGTCGGCGAACTGCTTCGCTGCCCGCATCGGGCCCACCGTGTGTGACGACGAGGGCCCGATGCCAACAGAAAACAGGTCCAGGACGCTGAGCGCCATTTAGGGGACCTCAGGCGAGGCGTACTCGCGCATTGAATCGAGCAGCCAGCGGCCCAGGAAGTCCGCGAAGGAGGCCCGGGGGAAGAGCCGGAAGCTTTCCTCGCCGGTCTTCTGCAGGACCACCGGGATGTTGCCCACCTCGGTGGACACTGCCGTGCCCGGGGTGAAGCTGCGCGGGTGCAGGTCAAGGGCGCAACCTTTTTCCAGGACGGCCCGGGCGCGCGGGCCTGAGAGCTCGAACGTGGTGCGGTTGGCGGACAGGTCCACCACCTGGCCCGGGGCGTCACCCAGCGCTTCCGTGAGGGAACCGATGAGGTTGCCGCCCAAGGAATCGTGGGCCTGCTCAGGTGCCACCACCAGGAACTCGGAGGGTCCCAGCCACAGGACGCTGACGCCGTCGGCGCCGGTCACCTCGCCGCAGCGTCCCGGCAGGCCGCCGGTAGCGGCTGCAATCCGTGAAGCGCCCTCGGAGCGGGGATCCACGCGGACCCCGGCCATGGTCTGGAAGAGGCCTTCGGCGAGGACAACCTTGCCCTGGACGGAGCCAGCCTCCAGCGCAGAAGCCAGGTGGGAGGCGGGGCTGCGGCGGATGTCCCGGAGTCCATTGATGCCTTCGAGTGCTGCTGAATTAGCCATCTTTGCGGGTCCCTTCGGGGTCAAACAGTACGGTTTCTGCGACAACAACATCGACCAGCTGGTCGCCGGCGACGGCCACCAGGGTCTCGCCGATGCGGTTGCGGCCATTCTTGATCAGTGCCAGGCCAAACGAGCGGCCCAGGGCGGCGCTGTGGTAGCTCGAGGTCACGAAGCCCTGCATCGGGACGGGGCCGTAGGCGGGGCTGGTGCTGATGCCCTGCTCCACAAGCTGGGTTCCTTCCGGCAGCCGGATGGAGCCGTTCACCGGCAGGACGCTGACCAGGTGCTTACGGTCCTCGCGCTGGCCGTCTGCCCGGGCGTAGGAGCGCTTGCCGATGAATTCCTTGGCCTTGGAGACGATCCATTCCATCCCCGCGTCCTGTGGGGTGACGGTGCCGTCAGTGTCCTGCCCGACGATCGGGTAGCCCTTTTCGGCGCGGAGCACGTGCATGGTTTCGGTGCCGTAGGGGGTGATGTTGAATTCGGCCCCTGCAGCGGCCACGGCTTCCCAGGTGTTCAGCCCGTACCAGGACGGCACGTTGATTTCGTAGGCCAGCTCGCCGGAGAACGAGATCCGGCAGATCCGGGCCCGCACGCCGGAGGCGAGGGTGGTTTCGCGGAAGGTCATGAACGGGAAGGCTTCTGCTTCCAGTCCGCCATCGGCTGCCAGCTCCGGTGCCAGTTTGGCGAGCACCGCGCGGGATTTAGGCCCGACGACGGCAATGGTGCTCCACTGTTCGGTCACCGAGGTGCAGTGCACGTCCAGTTCCGGCCATTCGGTCTGGAGCCATTCCTCCAGCCAGTCCAGTACCTTCGCGGCGCCGCCGGTGGTGGTGGTCATGAAGTAGCGGTCATCGTCGAGGCGCAGGGTCACGCCGTCGTCGAAGATCATGCCGTCTGCCATGCACATCACGCCGTAGCGGGCAGAACCCGGGGCCAGCTTCTTGAAGGCGTTGGTGTAGATCCGGTTGAGGAACTCGCCGGCGTCCTTGCCGCGGATTTCGATCTTGCCGAGCGTAGTGGCGTCCATGAAGCCCACCGAGTCGCGGACGGCGGCGCATTCGCGCAGCACGGCAGCGTCCATGTCCTCGCCGGCCTGCGGGTAGTACCAGGGCCGCTTCCACTGTCCAACATCTTCGAACAGGGCGTCCTTGGCGACGTGCCACGGGTGGATCGAGGTGACGCGGGCGGGGTCGAACAGTTCGCCGCGCTGGCGTCCGGCGAGTGCCGCGAACGCCACCGGGGTGAACGGTGCCCGGTAGGTGGTGGTGCCGATATCGCCGATGCCGCGGGAGGCTTCGCCGGCTGTGCGGAGTGCGGCGGCGATGACGCCGATCGCGTTGACGCCGGAGGTCTTGCCCTGGTCGTTGGCGGTGCTGATGGAGGTGTAGCGCTTGATGTGCTCCACGGACCGCATGCCGGCGCCGGTGGAGCGGAGGACGTCTGCCACGGACTGGTCGCGCTGGAAGTCAACGAAGTGGTGGTGCCAGTCATCGGGCGTGCCCTCCTGGCCCGGGACCAGCCACAGCTGGCGGGTGGTGGCGGAGGCCTTCGGATCCCGGAGTGGAGAAGGTGCGACGTTGGAGGGGAAGCCTGCGGCGATGGCGGCTGAGGCTCCGGCGGAGGTGCCCTCGGCCAGGCAGTCCTGGAGTTCGAAGCTGCCGCGGCCGGAGCCGATGGTCTGCTGGTTCGGGACCACGGTGCTCGGCACGAAAGCGGCGAGCTCTTCGTCCCAGCGCAGTTTGCCCTGGCGCTGGGAGTGGAGGTGCACCAGCGGGCTCCAGCCGCCGGAGACTGCCAGCAGGTCGCAGGCGATTTCCTCTACGCCGGAGGTGAGTTCGCCGTCGTCGTTGATGCTGCGGACGGTGACGCTCTCTACCCGACCGTCGGCGGAGCCGGTGGCCGTGTTGGCAACCGCACTGCCGATCAGCACGCGGGTGCCGGCCTCGACGGCGGCGGCGGCCACCTTCGAGAGCTGCGGGCGGGCGTCGACGACGGCTGCGAGCTTGACGCCGGCGGCGCGGAGGTCCGCGGCGAGGGCATAGGCGCTGTCGTTGGTGGTGCTGATGACCACGCGTTCGCCGGCAGCCACAGCGTAGCGGTTGAGGTAGCTGCGCACGGCGGAGGCGAGGAGGATTCCGGGGCGGTCGTTGTTCTCGAACACCAGCGGGCGTTCGTGGGCGCCGGGAGCCAGGACCACCTGCTTGGCACGGACATGCCAGATCCGCTGCCTGGACACGCCCGGGGCGGCCGGGCTGGACAGGTGGTCGGTGCGGTTCTGGACCGCGATGACGTAGTTGGCGTCATAGGCGCCGAAGGCGGAGGTCCTGTTCAGGACGGTGGATTCGGCTCCGGAAACCAGTTCGGCTTCCACGTCCGCCACCCATTCCAGGGCCGGCTTGCCTTCGATGGTTTCAGCCAGCTCAGGTGAGGTGGAGCCGGACAGGAGGCTGCCGCCAAGTTCGGGCTGGTCGTCCATGAGGATGACGCGGGCGCCGGTGCGGACTGCCTCGCGGGCAGCGGCGAGGCCTGCGGGGCCGCCGCCGATCACCAGGACGTCGGTGTGGACGTACTTCTTGTCGTATTCCGCCCGGTCTTCTTCCGGGTCCAGCTTGCCCAGGCCGTTGAGCAGTTCTGCCTTAAGGCCGTCCACCAGGGTGACGGTGGTGGCCGGGAGCATGGACTCTGCAACGTCACCGGGGAAGCGCGGCGCGATCTTGACCATCGCGTTGGATTCCTCCACGCCGGCGGACATGATGCCACGGGCGCGGTTTTCGTAGAGCGAGTTGCCTGCGGCGATGCGGCCGTTGGCAATCAGGGCCGAGGCGAGGGTGTCGCCGGGGTGGCCTGTGAATTCCTTGCCATCCACGGTGAAATGCCAGGAAATGGTGCGGTCGATGCGTCCGCCGGCGTCGAGGCGGGCGTTCTGGGAAGTCACTTGGTTGCTCCCTTCGGGGCGGTGGTGCTGGCTGATGAGGCCGGGGAGATGCTGGTGGTGGAGGTGCTGGGAGCCGCGCTTCCGGTGGTGGTGCTGTCAGCGGCAAGGCTGGCAGTGCCGGTTTCGGCGGTTAGCCGGCCGGCGGCATCAGGCCGGGGCGTGCCCATCTGGTACACGGCCTTGATGTCGTAGGTGACGGTGTCGCGGAGCATGTTGAACCACTGGCGGCAGCCGGTGCTGTGCAGCCAGCGTTCGGCGAAAATGCCCTTGGTGTTTTCCCGGTAGAACAGGAAATGGGCCCATTCCTTGTCGTTCAGCTCGTTCGGGTTCTCCGGGTAGGCCACGTGGGCCTGGCCGCCGTAGTGGAACTCGGTCTCGTCGCGCGAGCCGCAGTTGGGGCATGAGATAAGCAGCATGTGCGTCTTCTTTCTAGGGGACGGCGGCTAGTGGGCTACGGCGGCGGCGCCGTGTTCGTCGATGAGGGCGCCGGTTTCGAAGCGTTCCAGTGCAAATGGCTGGTTCAGCTTGTGCGGCGTGCCCGTAGCGATGTTGTGGGCGAAGGTGAGGCCGGCGGCCGGGGTGGCCTTGAAGCCGCCGGTGCCCCAGCCACAGTTCACGAACATGTTCTCCACCGGGGTGTTGCCCACGATCGGGGAGGCGTCCAGGGTGGTGTCCACGATCCCGCCCCAGGTCCGGAGCACGTGCGCCCGGGCAAAGATGGGGAAGAGCTCGACGGCGGCCGCCATCTGGTGCTCGATCACGTGGAAGGAGCCGCGCTGGCCGTAGCCGTTGTAGGAGTCCACGCCGGCGCCCATGACCAGTTCGCCCTTGTGGGCCTGGGAGACGTAGACGTGCACGTGGTTGGACATGACCACCGTGGGGTGGACCGGCTCGTGCAGTTCGGAGACCAGTGCCTGGAGCGGGTGGGACTGGATGGGGAGTTCGAAGCCGGCCATTTCGGCCAGGACCGAGCTGTGCCCGGCTGCGGCGAGGCCCACCTTTTCGGTGTTGATGGTGCCGCGGTTGGTCTTGACGCCGGTGACGCGGTTGCCGTCCTTGACGAAGCCGGTGACTTCGCAGTTCTGGATGATGTCCACGCCCATTTCGTCGCACTTGCGGGCGAAGGCCCAGGCCACGTGGTCGTGCTTGGCGATGCCGGCGCGGGGCTGGTAGGTGGCGCCCATGACGGGGTAGCGGATGTTGTCGTTGATGTTCAGGATGGGGCAGAGTTCCTTGACCTGCTGCGGGTCCAGCCATTCCGCGTCGACGCCGTTGAGCTTATTGGCGCCGACACGTCGGATACTTTCGCGGACATCGCCGAGGGTGTGGGCGAGGTTCATGACGCCGCGCTGGCTGAACAGGAAGTCGTATTCGAGTTCCTCGGGCAGGATTTCCCAGAGCTTGAGGGCGTGCTCGTAGATGGCCGCGCTCTCGTCCCAGAGGTAGTTGGACCGGATGATGGTGGTGTTCCGGGCCATGTTGCCGCCGGCCAACCAGCCCTTTTCCAGGACGGCGATGTTGGTCATCCCGTGGTTCTTGGCCAGGAAGTAGGCAGTGGCCAGGCCGTGCCCGCCGCCGCCGACAATCACGGCGTCGTAGCTTTTCTTGGGGTCCGGGTTGCGCCAGAGGAAATCCGGGTGCTCGGGGAGCTGTTGAGTGCTCACTGGGCTGCTCCAATCAGGTCAGATTCGAAAGCGGCAACGTCGGTGCCGCCATTGAGATGGGCGTAGAGGGGGAACTGCTCGGCAAGTGCGGTTACACGGGCGCGGAGTTCGACGGCGGTGTCGTCACCAAAAGTTCCGGTTTCGGCAGCGGCGATCAACGCCGTCGCGATGATGTCCGCAACCTCCGTGAACTCGACGGCGCCGAAGCCGCGGGTGGCGAGGGCCGGCGTGCCGATCCGGAGTCCGGAGGACACCATCGGCGGGCGGGGATCGAACGGTACAGCGTTGCGGTTCACCGTGATGCCGATCCGGTGCAGGGCGTCTTCGGCCTGCTGGCCGTCCAGTTCCGAGTGACGGAGGTCCACCAGGACCAGGTGCACGTCGGTGCCGCCGTTGACCACGGAGATGCCTGCCGCGGCAACGTCGTCGCGGAGGAGCCGTTCGGCGAGCAGTTTGGATCCTTGCAGGACGCGTTCCTGGCGTTCCTTGAATTCGGGGGAGCCTGCGAGCTTGAAGGCCACGGCTTTGGCGGCAATGACATGCTCCAGCGGGCCGCCTTGCTGGCCGGGGAACACGGCGCTGTTGATCTTCTTGGCGTACTGCTCCTTGGCCAGGATGACTCCGCCGCGCGGACCGCCGAGGGTTTTGTGCGTGGTGGTGGTGACGACGTCGGCGTAAGGCACCGGGTTCGGGTGCAGTCCTGCGGCAACCAGGCCGGCGAAGTGGGCCATGTCCACCATGAGGTAGGCACCCACCAGGTCGGCGATGCGGCGGAACTCGGCGAAATCGAGCTGGCGGGAGTACGCGGACCAGCCGGCGACGATCAGTTTCGGGCGGTGTTCCAGGGCCAGTGCTTCGACCTCAGCCATGTCGATCCGGAGGTCGGATTCCCGCACGTTGTAGGGAACCACGTTGTAGAGCTTGCCGGAGAAGTTGATCTTCATGCCGTGGGTGAGGTGGCCGCCATGGGCCAGGCTCAAGCCCATGATGGTGTCGCCCGGGTTCAGCAGGGCGAACATGGCGGCAGCGTTGGCCTGGGCGCCGGAGTGCGGCTGGACGTTGGCGAATTCCGCGCCGAAGAGGGCCTTAACACGGTCGATGGCCAGCTGCTCGATCACGTCCACGTGCTCGCACCCGCCGTAGTAACGCTTGCCGGGGTATCCCTCGGCGTATTTGTTTGTCAGCACAGAGCCCTGCGCCTCCATGACGGCGGACGGGGCAAAATTCTCCGACGCGATCATTTCCAGGGTGGACTGCTGACGGCCCAGTTCATTGGCGATGGCCTGCTGGACCTCGGGATCGACTATGGAAAGTCGCTCGTTCAACTGCTCAACCACGGATGCTCCTTTTGAAATACCACTGTTGTTATGACTGATATATCAGTGTGAGGTCAATGATATGATTGAGATCACACGAGAGTCAATAGCCAGACGCAAAGACGTTTTATGCGTCGGCCGGCAATACACATTCCACGAGCTAAGAATGGAGCGGCGCCTTGAATGCACTTCTTGCCCTGCCTGAGGCGGAGGATGAAGCACCATCGCAGGCGGAGGCCGCCTACCGGCAGCTTCGCGACAAGCTGATCATGCTCGAAATCCGGCCGGGGGAACCGATCAACGACGGACAGCTGGCAGCTGAACTTGGTTTCGGGCGGACCCCAGTGCGCGAGGCGATCAAGCGGCTTGAAGGGGATCACCTGGTGATTTCCTATCCGCGGCGCGGCACTTTTGCTACCAATGTGGACTTCACCGAGCTGGCTGACGTCTCGGAGATACGGGAGCTGTTGGAGCCGCTGGCCGCGCGCCGCGCCGCTGTCCGGGCAAGTGAGAGTATGCGCCGTGAGCTGCTGCAGGTGGCCGATGCCATCGCCGAGTTGGCACCCGGCCAGGGGGAGTCCCGGGACCTCATGCGCTACGACCTGATGGTGCACCGGCTGATTTACAAGGCGGCCGGCAATCCGCACCTGGAAAGCACCCTGATCCGCTACGACAATTTGGCAACGCGCATCTGGTGCGTGGTGCTGGACAAGGTGCCCTCTGTAACGGGCCACATCACCGAGCATGTGGACTTGCTCCGGGCCGTGGCCGAAGGCGACGCGGATAAGGCGGGGGAGCTGGCCCTGCACCATGTCACCAGCTTTGAGGAAACCATCCGCAAGGTGCTGTAGCGCGGCGATGTCGAAGTGAGACCCAGTATTTGATAGAGCAGCATCATCTGAAGGTGACGATCCAGGGCACTGGGACCTAATGAACGCGGACTCTCAGGTTGATTGATCGGACCTCGCCCCAGCCGCAGCCACACCCATGGTGGTTCCCACGCAGTTTTTATATGGGAGCCGCCATTTTCCTTGCCCGCTGTTCACTGCCTGACTCCTGCGTGCTTGCGCCCGACCTGAACCGACGTCGCTGAAAGCAACAAGGCTTCGTCACGCGCAACGTCTAGGATTCTGGTTGCTGCGCTCTCCCAGGCGCGGCCGGCAAACGCAAGACGAAAAATATTTAGGCAAAGCATTGACTGTGGTCTCGGTCACGCCATAGTCTGTTGCAACAGCGTTGCGCTGAATGCAACCCCAAGCCAAATTTGGTGGATACATGAGTAACGAAACTTCCTCCCCGGCCCGTGGCCGCGGACTTAACCCGGGGCCGCGCGATCCGCGCGACACCTCCAGTACTGGCCGCAGCACCCTCAGCGGCCAGGATTATGACCCCGCTGACAACGCCGTCAGCAAGGAAACGCGCCGCAGGGTTATCGCGGCCAGCTTCAT
>JBDTQQ010000031.1:0-11542 GCA_039932075.1 Pseudarthrobacter sp.
AGTGCGCGCGGATGCTCCACATCATGAGGAACAGAAAAAACATGGCCAGCAATGCGATCCAGGCGCCCTGTTCAAACTTGGTAATCAGCACGATCACCAGCACCAGGCCGATCAGGCCGAAGCCGATGGTGTTGATGGTGCGGGACTTCATCATCCGGCGCCGGACCGCTTTGTCCTTGGCGAGCTTGAGGTGCCTCCCCCAGTGCCGGATCATTCCCAACTGGCTCAGCGTGAAGGAGATGAATACACCGACAATGTAGAGCTGGATCAGTTTGGTGACATCGGCGTCGAAGGAAATGATCAGGACCAGGGCGCCGGCCGCCAGTGCCAGGACACCGTTGCTGAATGCCAGGCGGTCTCCCCTGGTCCGCAGCTGGCGGGGAAGATAGCCGTCCTGGGCAAGGATGGAGCCGAGTACCGGGAAGCCGTTGAAGGCCGTGTTGGAGGCAAAGACCAGGATCACGCCAGTCGCCGCCACCACGATGTAGAACGGAATTGACCCGGGGCCGAAGATGGTCTGCGCGATCTGGCTGATGGCCGGGCTCTGGATATAGCCTTCCGGCAGCGGCAGGCCGTTGAGGAGGAACTCGGTGGCCGGGTCAAGCACAATGTGGACCTTGGTGGCGTTGGCCAGGTAAATGATGCCTGCCAGCATGGCGGCGCCGATCGTACCGAGCAGCAGCAGGGTGGTGGCCGCGTTCTTGCTCTTGGGCACTTTGAAGTTGGGCACGCCGTTGCTGATGGCTTCGACACCGGTCAAGGCCGCGGCGCCGGAAGAGAAGGCCCGCAGGAGCAGGAAGGCGCCGGCCAGGCCCACCAACCCTTGGTCGAAGCCGGGGGCGGGAATAATCTCGAAGGCCGCCGAGGGCGCCTCACCCAACTGGCCGGTGGCAGCCTGGAAGACGCCCACCGCTGTCATACCGAGGATCGAGGCCATAAAGATGTAGGTGGGCACGGCGAAGACGCTGCCTGCCTCCTTGATTCCACGGAGGTTGACAAGCGCAAGGACAATCACGCCGATGGTGGCGATGAGCGCTTGTTCCCCATGCAGTGAGGGCACCGCGGTGATGAGGTAGGCGGCCGCGGAGGACATCGAGACGGCCACGGTCAGGACGTAGTCCACCAGGAGCGCAGAAGCCACCGTCAGCCCGGCATACTTGCCGAGGTTTTCATTGGCGATTTCGTAGTCTCCACCACCGGAGGGATACGCGTGCACGTTCTGGCGGTACGACGCCACCACGGTCAGGAGCACCACCATGACGGCCAGGCCCACCCACGGCGAGATGGCAACGGCACTGACGCCGGCAAGGGCCAGCGTAAGCAGGATTTCATCCGGCGCGTAGGCCACCGACGACAACGCGTCGGAGGCGAACACCGGAAGTGCTATCCGTTTGGGCAGCAGGGTGTGGGCCAGCCTGTCATTCCTGAAGGGCCTGCCCACCAGCACCCGTTTTACGGCATTGAGTATTGTCAGCACTCCACAAAGCTAGTCTTATTCGCGGCGCATGTCATGACGGCGTCGAAGCGGCTGCAGCACGCGGGCGGCCGGTAGAGTTCTTGCAGCAGCAACAGCCGACGGAAGGTAAGGAAACACGGTGGCGCATTTCGTGATCATGGGATGTGGCCGGGTGGGGGCGACCCTGGCGCACACTCTGGAGGACGCAGGCCATTCCGTCGCAATCATCGACCAGGACGACCGGGCGTTTCGCCGGCTCCGGCCGGGCTTCACCGGGCGCAAAGTCACCGGGGTGGGCTTCGACCGGGACACGCTCCAACAGGCCGGAGTCGCCGAGGCCTACGCCTTCGCGGCCGTGTCCAGCGGGGACAATTCCAACATCCTGGCAACCCGGGTGGCGCGCGAGACCTTCCACGTCCCCCACGTGGTGGCGAGGATCTACGACCCCGGCCGGGCGGAAATCTACCAGCGCCTCGGCATTCCCACAGTCGCCGCCGTGCGCTGGAGCGCTGACCAGGTGCTCCGCCGCATCCTCCCCGAGCAGCACCTCGCCGGCGACTTCCGCGAGCCTTCCGGGCGGCTGGTGCTCACCGAGGTGGGTCTCGACGCCGGCTGGATCGGCCAGCGGATCACCGCCGTTGAGAAAGCGGCCAGCATCCGGGTGGCGTACCTCACCAGGTTCGGCGAAGGCATGCTGCCCGATTCCGGCACCCTCTATCAAGACGGCGACACCGTGCATGCCATGCTGCCGGTTGACCGCAGTTCCCAGGTCGCCCAGATCCTGGCCAAAGCACCTGCCAAGGAGTTGTAGTGAAAGTTGTCATCGTCGGTGCCGGCAGTGTCGGGTCATCGATCGCCAGGGAACTTCTGGCGCACAAACACGACATCCTGCTGATCGACCTTAAGCCGGAGGTCATCGGCCGCAGCGGGCTGCGCGGCGCGCACTGGCTGGTGGGCGACGCCTGCGAGCTCAGCACCCTGCAGGGGGCAAAAGTGGAGGACGCCGACGTCGTGGTCTCCGCAACCGGGGATGACAAGGTTAACCTGGTGGTCTCGCTCCTGGCCAAGACCGAATTTGGTGTGGGCCGCACGGTGGGCCGGGTCAACAACCCCAAGAACGACTGGATGTTCAACGATTCCTGGGGCGTGGACGTAGCCGTCAACACTCCCCAGCTGATGACGGCGCTGGTGGAAGAGGCCGTGGAGATCGGTGACCTGGTCAGGCTGCTGACCCTGCAGACCGGGGTTTCGTCGCTGGTGGAGTTCACCGTGCCGCACGATTCGCACGTGATCGGCCTGACGGTTGGCGACATCAGCTGGCCCGAGGACGCCACCCTGGTGGCCATCCTCCGTGACCATGCGCCCATTACGCCCAGCCGCGACGACGTGATCGACGGCGGCGACGAGTTGTTCTTTGTTACCACCATCGCCGCGGAAGACGACCTGCGGGCACTCCTGTCCCCGGAATCAGCCGAGACTGCGGATGACGCCGACGCGCCCGAAGGCGTGCAGCCCGCCGGGTCTCAGGCGCCGGAGCACGACGGCTTCGACGGCTGAGCGTCGGGGTCGGCGTCGGCCGACACCGGCCTGGTGACCAGCCAGGCGATCCAGACGCCGAGGATATACAGCGGGGCTGCCATGATCAGGCGCGTGGTGGCGAGGGCAGCGAGTCCGTCCGCACCCATCAGGTACAGCGGAACCTGGACCACCAGCCGAAGCACCAGGACCGCTACGATGATCCACGTGCCCAGGCGGTACGCCCTAACCCGGACCGGGTCCTTGCGCCACTCAAGGCCCTCGTTGCGGATGAATCCAAACAGCAAACCCGCCAACGGCCATTTGATGGCGATGGAGACGACCATGGCAAGGATGTAGGCGGCGTTGGTGAAGAAGCCGGGAAGGTAGAAATCCTCAGCCTTTCCCGTGGTGTTGGCAAGCCAGGCCGATATGCCCACTCCCACAACTCCGGCCAGGGCCTGGGTCAGCGGGCGCCGCTGGACCAGGCGGACCACGGTAAAGACTGCGGCAGATGCCAGCGCCCCCGCCAGCGACAGGGTGAGGTCCCTGGTGATCGTGAACGCCACGAGGAAAACCAGGCCCGGCACGATGCTCTCGGCGATGCCCTGGATTCCCCCGGCACTCTTGAGGACGTCAATTTGGCCGTCATGGGTACGGTGCAGTCCGGCTTTGGCCGCATAATCCTCCGCAAGTCCCGCCATCGGTGACGGTTCCGTGGACGGCTCGGGACGGGCAGGTTCGGGTTCGCGCCGGTCTGGTCCGAAGGACGGCTCGGGCAGCTGGGACGGGGTCATTCGTGCTCCTGGCGGGAGATGATTTCGTAGCGCGGATTGAAAATGGTCGGCAAGCCGTGGCTTTGGGTCAGCATGCCTTCGACGCGAACTTCCGTACCGGCCTCGATCCCCGGCACCCTGCGCCGGCCCAGCCAGACCACTCGGAGGCGCTTTTCGCTTCCATGACCGCTGCCCCCGCCGCCGCGCTGCTCGTCGGCGTCAGTGACGATTGCCGTGAACGCCGGGCTTTGATTGGTCGGCAGGAAAGTCACCGATTCAATGAACCCGTGGCACAGCACCCGGCCCCTTTCCGGGAGCCGGCTGATCGCCACTCCGGCGCGAGCTGGCGGGCCCGGGGGCAGGTGCTGGGAATCAGCCAATCTGCGTGGTTTCAGGACCGCGCTCCGGCTCGTTGAACTCAGGAGCGGAAGGCGGCGGCGTGACGCTGGCGTCCTTGGGCAGGCGGAGTTGAAGCAGGTCTCGCGGCGGCATGGGGCTGTCGCCGCGGATCACCACGATCCGGCGGAACAGGGCTTCCAGCGGAGCGGCGGCCTCACGCTCCATTGCCGCTTCCCCGCCGAGGACGCCGCGCAGGAACCACCGCGGTCCGTCCACGCCGATGAAACGGGCCACCCGGTAACCCTGGCTTCCGTCCGGCGCGCCGGCGGGCAGCTTGGCGACCAGCTCGGTTCCGAAAGTGCCCTGGACTTCCTCCACCTGGCCTCCCTGGCTTCCCACGGACTGGCCGATCTGCTCGCGGATTTCGTCCCACAGCCCCTCGGTCTTCGGAGCGGCAAAGGCCTGCAGCTGCAGGCTTGAACCGTTCAGGTCCATGGTGACGGCCACCACGCGCTGGGTAGCTTCTTCGACCTCGAGCCGGAGCTGCAGTCCCTCGCTCGGCGCGATGAGCAGGGCGCCGAGATCAACGTAGCCATCGTGGCTGGCGATTTCGGAGACATCGAACGGACCGTCGGCCCGCCTACCCGTATCTCCCGAAAACGCCCCGGTGGAATCCCCTGATTCCGCTGACGCGGAGGATTCGTCCGGTTCGGCGTCCTGTTCCTTCTTGGATTTCCTGCCGAGCCCAAAAACCATGGGTTTGTCTCCTTAGTTGTGAAAGTGCCCGGCCGGGCCCGGGGGTCCCGCTGAAATCAGAACTGCCGTGGGCAGCCCTCGCGCCACTGCATGCACTTTGCGGGGTGAATGCACGTGGCGGGTGTCAGGCATTTCGTGGCGTGAAACCACCGGTGGACCCGAACCCGCCGGCGCCCCGCACGGATTCAGTCAATTCGTTAACAGGGACAAATTGCGCGTACTCAACGCGCTGGATGACCATCTGTGCAATTCTATCGCCGCGCCGCAGTTCAATGGCGTCCCGCGTATCGGTGTTCAGCAGCGTCACCGAAATTTCTCCGCGGTAACCGGCATCCACGGTGCCGGGAGCATTGACGATAGTCAGCCCATGCTTCGTGGCGAGGCCCGATCGGGGGTGGATCAGCGCGACAAAGCCGTCCGGGAGGGCGATGGAAACGCCCGTTGGCACCAGCTTCCGCTCGCCCGGCTGCAGGACCACATCCTCCCTGGCCCTGAGGTCAGCACCAGCATCACCGGGGTGGGCGTACGACGGCGCTTCCAGGCCGGCGTCGAGCATTTTCAGCTGTACCTGCAGTGTGGGGGCACCGTAGGCGGCTGTACCCGGCGCAGAGCCGGAGATAACAGGGTCAGGTGCGGTTTCAACAGTGGCGAGTTCGTCAGTCACAGTCACTCACTCTAACGCCCAGCGGCCGTTCCCTCCTAGACGCACGGCTGACCCCGGCGGAACGCCAAGATGAATTAGCCGGGCAAAGATGGAAAGCTGATGGCATGCCCGAATCCAGTTCAGCTGCACCTGCCCCCAACACCCCCTCCGCCGGCACCCCGGCAGCCTTCCGGGAGAGGCTGTGGCCCAACGTCTGGATCTGGATCATTGCGGCAGGGATCTCCGGTGCCGGCATCCTGGTCTTCGCCCCGATCAGCCTGGCGGCGGGCTACACCGCAGCAGGAGTGATGTTCACTATCATTGCCGTGCTACTGGTGCTCTCGACTCCAACCATCATGGTCACGGAAGAAACCCTGACCGTGGGCCGGGCCACCATCGAGCGCCGTTTCGTCGGCCCCGTGCAGGCCTTCAGTGGCAAGGAAGCCACGGCTCAGCGTGGCACGAAGCTCAACGGCCTCGCCTACCTCTGCATCCGGGGCTGGATCGATCCTGTGGTGCGGATCGAAATCACCGACCCGTCCGACCGGACGCCCTACTGGCTGACGTCCTCGCGGCGGTCCGAAGAACTGGCATCTGCGCTGTCCGCAAAGTAGGGCCCGGACAACCTGGCTCAATGCGTAACGGGGCTCAGCCTTCGCATTCCTTGCAGAAGAAGTGGCCGTTCTGTTCCCGGGCGAGCTGGGAACGGTGGTGGACGAGGAAGCATGACGAACAGGTGAACTCGTCCGGCTGCGGCGGTACCACCTGCACCAGCAACTCCTCGCCGGACAGATCGGCGCCGGGAAGCTCGTAGCCCGCAGCGAGATCGTTTTCGTCTTCCTCCACCGCTGCCGCCGGTTTCTCGGTCCGCGGGGACTTCAGTTCCTGCAGCGAATCCTCGCTGACGTCCTCTTCAGACTTGCGCGGGGCATCATAGTCGGTGGCCATCTCCGCTCCGTTCCTTTCACGTCGGCGGTATCACCGTTGATAACGCGGCGGGCCTCCGGTTTGTGCCCGGCGCGCGAAAGTCCCGGAATATCGCGGCGCGCCCTTGCTCCTAACCGAAAACAGGGCCCGTCAGTGGCAGAGTTTCGATTGATAGTAATGCCAGGGTGGAGGATTTGCATGCAGGATCTACGGCTTGTAGGCGTACACGACGACGGGGAGCATCTCCTGTTGAGCGGTGCCGGCGGCGAGATGTTCCAGCTGCCGATCGATGAGGCACTGCGGGCGGCCAGCCGGTCTTCGGCGAAAGCCGCAACAGCGGCTGCGCCCATTGCCATGTCCCCGCGGGACATTCAGGCACGCATCCGCAGCGGCGCCACCGCAGCGGACGTGGCGGAGCTCTCAGGGCTTCCCGTTGCCAAGGTGGAGCGGTATGAGGGCCCGGTCCTCGCCGAGCGGGAATACGTGGCCCAGCAGGCGCGGAAGGTGGAAGTGGCGTCGCCCTCCCCCGGCCACGACACCTACCGCTCCATTTTCGGGGACAACCCCGCCACCCTCGCTGACATGGTGAACCACAGGCTTTCCACCCATGGAATTGAACCGTCCACGGTGGAATGGGATTCCTGGCGGCGCCAGGACGGCAACTGGACAGTGGCGGCGCGTTTCGAACCGAAGCGGGAGGGCCCGGCCGGTATCGGTGAGGAGCCGCCGGCGCTGTGGACCTTCAGCCCGGCCCGTAAATCGCTGCAGAACGCCAACCGTTGGGCCCAGCAGCTCAGCGAACTCGAGCCGTTGGACGGCCCCGTTCCGGCACGCCGGCTGACGGCAGTATCCGACCGGCCTTTCGATTTTGAAACCGACGCCGAAGCGGCTGCCCGCAACGCCACCGGCCCGCTGCCCGTCCTGCAGGCCAAGGAATCCGATGGACTGCTGGATATGCTCCGTTCCCGCCGCGGCCAGCGCCTTGGCGTGGATGAGGACGCTGACGACGCCCTGGCCTTGCTGCTGACCCATGGTGCGCCGGCAGCGCACCCACGCCCGTCGGAGGTTGTCCCGGAGCAGGACTCCAGCAGGGACACGGAGCAGGACAACCAGGACGACTCACCCGCGCAAACCACCGGCCCGGACAGCACGGCACCGGCCGCGCACCTGGATCCCCTGGCCCGCAAACGGGATGGCCGCCCGTCCATGATGTCGCGCCTGAGCATCATTCCGCCGCACCGCGATGCTGATGAGGATGACGTCCTGAAACTGCACGACGGCGTCAGCACCGAAACTCGGGAAATCACCATTGTGGCGTCTCCGCTACGTCCGGCAGGTCCGGTTGCCCCGGCGGAAGGGCAAGGGGAGCCCGGGCCGGCCGCACCGAGTGCAGGCCTGGACGAGCTCCTGGGCGGCAGCCCTCGCCGGGCCGCCTACGCGGCCGGCAGCGATGAGCCGGCACCCGGCCGGAACCATGACGCCGACCTGCCTGAGCGGCAGCCGGCCAAGCCGAAACGGTCAACTGTACCCAGCTGGGATGAGATCGTCTTCGGAACCAAGCGGGATTAACGCCTTAGCGTCCCCGCTTTTTGCCCTCGGCCGCGAAGCACAGGAGCGGAACTTCACGTTCGGCCTTGGTGAGCGAACCGTGCTGGCCCACCACCTCCATCGCGGCTGGCCGCACGCGGCGGGTGTCGTAAAGGGCAAGAGCGTCCCGCGCGGCGATCATCACGTCACCGATCCGCGGGCCGACCGCCGGGCGCACGGCTCCAAACAGCCCGGCTGCGGTAGCATCCTCCCTGCTGAAGGCCCAGATCCGGTCGCCGAAGCGGGCACGCCATGCCGCGAGCAGGCGTTCACGGGCCGCAACATCGGCAGGATCGTCAAGGTAGAGGTGCACCATCCGCGGTTCCCCCGCTGTATGGCGTACGCCCTCGATAAGCGCCGGGTCCGCTGCGTAGTCAATTCGTTGCTGTGCAGGCACGTCCAACATTCCGTGGTCCGCGGTGAGCAGGACGGTGGTCCCGGCAGGCAGGGATGAATTGAGCCGCTTGACCGTGGCATCGAGCTCTTCGAGCTGGTGCTCCCACTGCTCGGACTGGCAGCCGTAGCGGTGGCCTGCCTTGTCCAGTTCGTTGACGTAGAAGTACATGAGCGACGGGCCGGCTACGGCCATGGCCTCGGCTGCGGCAGCCGTGCGGGCGTGGGCGGTCACCGCGGAGACGAAGTTCCCGCCGCGGAGGGCCGCCTGGGTCATGGGCGAGTTGCCGAACTGTGGCAGGCTGACCGTGGTTACCGTGACGGACCCGGCTGCCCGTTCGAACACGGTGGGATGCGGCTGCCAGGCGAACGGGTCCACATTTGCATCCCAGTTGCCCAGCATATTGACCACTTTGTCCTGCGCGGGATCCAGGACGTCGTAGCCCACCATGCCGTGCTGGCCCGGTGGAAGCCCCGTACCGAAACTGGCCAGGGCCGCTGCAGTTGTTGAGGGAAAGGTGGAGTCCAGCCACACCGGGACCTCGCCCTGCCCGGCCTGCATGACGGAGCGCAGGAACGGGGTGTGGGCGGACTTTTGCTTCAGCAGGTTCCGGCCCAGCCCGTCCGCGAGCACCACGCAGACACGCGACGACGGCGGCAGTCCCAGGGTGTTGGCGAACCCTTCCACCCCCAGGCTTGCCGCGGCGCTGGTCAGGGCCTCCGCAACAGACCGCCGGCCGAAGGCAGGAGGCGGCGGCACGTTCAGTGGCTGGGTGTTGCCTTCGGACGGGGCTGCAGAGAGCGTTGCTTTTGCTTGCTCCGGCATCTCAGCGCTGGTGCCCGCGGCTGAGCCTGTTGCCGAACACGCCGGTCCGGGGCCGGGGCTGCATGGTCTGGCCGGCATGGGGCACCGGGGCTGTGGAACCGGTGTTCACTGCCCGCAGGGCCCGGGCAAAAAGTTTGGCGTCCTGGACTGCCTGGGGTCCGTCCGCTTCGGCGCTGATGCGCAGGACGATGTCCTCCTGGGCTATGGTGCCGCTGTAGCCGTGGTCGGCCTCACACTGCGGATCACCGCAACTCGCGGGCCCCATGTCCAGACGCTGGCCGCCGGACCAGGCGATGGCGAGGGTGACTTCCCGGACCGGATCCGAGGGCTTGTAGTTTTGTGGCTGGGAGTACATGTAGCTCAGGACCACGGAGCGGATTTGCGCCACGGGCACAGACTCGGTAGAGATCTGGGCGACGATTTGTTCGCCGGCCTCATCGAGCTGCTGGTCATCCACGTGCGTGATCACCAGCATGTCGGAGGTGAGGACCAGCACCGTGATGTGGCGGCGGACCTCTGCCCGGTCAAAGTGGGTTTCCAGGTGCACCAGGTGTGCTACGCATTCGCGGCCGTCCAATGCGTCGTCAACAACGTCGGCCACCAGCGGCGGGTAGAAGCCCGCCTTCTGGAGCGCGTCGTCCAGGCTCAAGGCCTGCGGCGTGTGGCTGTGTGAGCTGTGGGGTCGGGTTGCCTGGTTGTCACTGCCGGGCGTGGATGGCGTCGACTGGGAAGGCTGTGAGCTCATGCCCCCATTTTCACAGATCGGCCGGAGACATGCTAACCGCACTCAGCCCAGCATGGCCCGGCGGGCGCTGTCAGTGCGCCGGGCAGCGTTGCCAATCCGGATCTCCGCGGCCAGGATGGACAACCCCTTGGCGCCGCAGAGGACAGGGTTGAATTCGACCAGGGCTATTTCGGGATGGTTGTCCTTCATCCGGGCCAGCCGGCCGGCGAGATCCTCAAGGGCATCCATATCGACGGGCGGCAGGCCCTGGTAGCCGAGCAGCTTGCGGGCGGCCCGCGGACCGCGGACGAAGTCCTTGACGTCAGCGGCGGAGAGCGGCGGTACCCGGTGCGCCCAGTCGTCCAGCAGGTTAACGGCGTCACCGGCCAGCCCGAAGGAGATCACCGGGCCCAGCAGCGGATCCTCAATGGCCCGGAACGTGCAGGCCTGCCCCACCGGTGCCATGGACTGAACTTCCAGGGACCGCGACCCATAAGGGCCCAGCGACCGCCGCATCTGTTCAATATTTCGGCGGAGAGAGTCCGCATCCTCGACGTCCAGCCGCACTCCGCCCAGGTCCAGGCGGTGCCGGAGCGCCGGATCCGTGGTTTTCAGGGCAACCGGCCAGCCCAGCCTTTCCGCGGCTGCAACTGCTTCATCCTCTGACTCGAACCCGGCGGACGGCAGCACCGGAATACCGTAGTGCGCCAGCAGCGACTCCGTGGACGCTGCATCCAAGGCTTTGAGCTCAGCTCCGTGGACATCCTGGAGCATCTCGTCCAGTAACATCCCAGCGCTTTCCGGATCGCAGCCGGAGGGCTCCACAAAATTGCCCGGGTCCCGGGCCAGCCATTCGGAATACCGCACGACGGCAGCGAGCGCCGCCACTGCCGCGCCCGGATTCGAGAAGCACGGCACGGCCCGGTCTTCGGCGCCCACCATGCCTTCCACGTAGACGGAGGCATCAAGGATGCCCGTGAAGGCGGCTATCACGGGTTTTCCGGCTGCTGCGGAGCACTCGGCGAGCACACCGGCGATGCTGTCCACCGTAAGGCCGCGGGCCGGCAGCATCGCTGCCACCACCGCGTGGACGGCATCTGAAGCGAGCGTGTCCTGGAGGCTCCGGCGGAGGGCAGGAAGCGCGAGCGACATCCCGGCGTCGAGATCCACGTCGGTGACGATGCCGTGCACGGCCAGCCCGTGGGCTTCGGCGCTGTCGGCCACCACTTTGCCCAGCGCCATGGAGTTGCAGAAGATGGCCAGCCCGGGCCCGGCGGGCAGTGGCTGGCCGGCAACGATCTGGGAGACATCCATGAGTTGCTCGATGGTCTCCACCCGGATGACGCCGGACTGACGCATCATCGAATCCAGTGCCCCGGCCGGTGCTTGGGTAGTGCGGACAGCGTGGCCGGGCGGGAGCCGCAGGCCCATGGTCTCGGACTTGGCCACCACCACGGGCTTGGTACGGGCAAGACGCCGCGCGATCCGGGAGAATTTGCGCGGGTTGCCGATTGACTCCAGGTAGAGGCCCACGGCGGTGGTGTCGGCGTCGTCCTCCCAGAACTGCATCAAGTCGTTGCCGGACACGTCCGCCCTGTTG
>JBDTQQ010000032.1:0-11495 GCA_039932075.1 Pseudarthrobacter sp.
GGCCGGGCCCTTGACGAAGAACCCGGCTACCGGCTTGCTGAGCTCATGCTGGAACTGGTGCGGCGCGGAACCCTGTGCGGCTGGGCTGCCCGGAAGGAGGCCGCCTGGCGTCGATTCGAACCGGATGCAGCCTAGCTCCTGCTGATTCTTGAGCCTGGTGCGGGAAAACCGTGAGACAATGGATGCCGAGACCCGGTTGGGTCCGTGTATCAAGTGCATGTAATGGGCCCTGACGGGAACATTACAGCCGCCCCGGCAGTTCTACTTATAGACTCTGCCGGCCGTGGTTGCACCTGATGTTGATCACGGACTTGACAGGGTCATAGTGGTGTTGCCCGTATGGTGATTCCACAGACCGCCGCTAGAAAGGTTTTCTGTGACCCCGTCTTCCGCGAAGAAGGAACCCGCCGCCCAGGACTTGTCCCCTGAGGAGAAGCAGGCTGCAACGAACGCCAAGCGAGCAGCAACGCGGGCAGCCAACAAAGCCGTCAAGGACGCCGCCGGTGACACTGCCGTCGACGGCAAGCCTGAGCCCAAGAAGCGCGGGCCTAAGCCCGGCGCCAAAGCTGCTGCCGAGGCAGCCGGAAAAGCCGCACGCGGCGCATCGGATTCCGATGACGATGACGTCGAAGACCTCGACGACGCCGTGATCGAGGGTGCCGATGCCGGCGAAGACACCGACATCGACGCCGCCAAAGCCGCATCAGCAGCCACTGGCAAGGGCTTTGTCTACTCGGATGCCGACGACGACGACGCCCCCGTCCAGCAGGTAATGTCCGCCGGTGCCACGGCCGACCCCGTTAAGGACTACCTCAAACAGATCGGTAAGGTTGCGCTGCTCAACGCCGAGCAGGAAGTCGACCTGGCGCTCCGGATCGAAGCCGGGCTCTTTGCCGAAGAGAAGATCAACGCCAACGACGGTTCCATGGACCCCAAGTTCAAGCGTGAGCTTGAGTTTGTCATCCATGACGGCAAGCGTGCCAAGAACCACCTGCTCGAGGCCAACCTCCGCCTGGTGGTTTCACTGGCCAAGCGTTACACCGGCCGCGGCATGCTCTTCCTGGACCTGATCCAGGAAGGCAACCTGGGCCTGATCCGTGCGGTGGAGAAGTTCGACTACACCAAGGGCTTCAAGTTCTCCACCTATGCCACATGGTGGATCCGCCAGGCCATCACCCGTGCCATGGCTGACCAGGCACGCACGATTCGCATCCCGGTGCACATGGTGGAAGTCATCAACAAGCTGGCCCGCGTCCAGCGTCAGATGCTTCAGGACCTTGGCCGCGAACCCACGCCTGAAGAGTTGGCCCTCGAACTGGACATGACCCCGGAGAAAGTGGTGGAGGTCCAGAAGTACGGCCGCGAGCCCATCTCGCTCCACACGCCGCTCGGCGAGGACGGCGACTCCGAGTTCGGTGACCTGATCGAGGACTCCGAAGCGGTGGTCCCCGCCGACGCCGTGAGCTTCACGCTGCTGCAGGAACAGCTGCACTCGGTGCTGGACACCCTGTCGGAGCGCGAAGCCGGTGTAGTGGCCATGCGGTTCGGCCTCACCGATGGCCAGCCGAAGACTTTAGACGAAATCGGCAAGGTCTACGGCGTCACGCGCGAGCGTATCCGCCAGATAGAGTCCAAGACCATGTCCAAGCTCCGCCACCCCTCGCGGTCGCAGGTGCTCAGGGACTACCTGGACTAGATCAGACCCACGCTACGCGGGGTCAGTTTCGGCGCGGCATCCACGGGATGCCGGGCGGAAACTGACCCCGCGTTTCTTTTTGGCGCACCAGGTCTTTTGGAGTTCTGGGTTTTTCGGAGCACCAGGTCTATTTGGAGTTCTGGGTTCTTCGGGTCGAGGAATTAAGACAAAGCAGGACCCCCTCCCATGGGAGGGGGTCCTGTACGGATGTCTTGCAGGTCAGTCGACGGCTACGGGAGCCTTCTCGTGAAGCCTGCCGGTCTCATCGTGCCAGTCAGAGCTCAGGGGCCTGAGTGTTGCCTCGACTGCACGGGCATGGTGGCCGCAGAAGAGCAACTCACCGCCGGAGGTCTCAAGTACAACGCGGACATATGCTTGAGCCCCGCAACGATCGCACCGGTCCAGTGCGTTGAGTGTGCGGTCTGCCACTGCTGTTGTCATATCGGCCTCCTTAGTAGATCTGTATGTCTATATAACCAGCATTCGTATCAATCCCATCGCAAGGACGGGTCAAGTTCGCTGACCGCGTAGCCACAAGAATGTCTCAAGCTGGGGAATACGGTCACGGAGACGTCACGAGTGGCGCCGGCCACAGCGGCGGCAAGGTGTGGCAGCAGGCCCTCTGCGGCCGCGCCGACTAGGCTTGAACGAGCGTCCGCAGCGCCAGCTGTTCCGTCACTGAAGGAGTTCACCACCCGTGGCACCAAGTTCTGATTACACCGCCCGGCACCTCTCCGTCCTGGAGGGCCTCGAAGCCGTCCGCAAACGCCCTGGCATGTACATCGGCTCCACCGACTCGCGCGGCCTGATGCACTGCCTGTGGGAGATCATTGACAACTCGGTGGACGAAGCACTGGCGGGCTTTGGGCATGACATCAAGATCATTCTGCATGCGGACAACTCGGTGGAAATCCACGACGACGGCCGCGGCATCCCCATCGACGTGGAACCCAAGACGGGGCTCACCGGCGTCGAGGTGGTCTTCACCAAGCTGCATGCGGGCGGCAAGTTCGGCGGCGGCTCCTACACCGCCTCCGGTGGCCTGCACGGCGTGGGTGCCTCCGTGGTCAACGCGCTCTCAGCCAGGCTGGACGTGGAAGTGGACCGCGGCGGCAAGACGTACAAAATGTCGTTCCGGCGCGGCGAGCCCGGACGTTTCAAGGACCCGGGAACCAAGTCTGATCCGGCAGCGGCGTTCGAACCGTTTGTTAATGACTCCGTCCTGGACGTTATTGGCAAAGCAAAGCGGGGAGTGACCGGGACCCGGATCCGATACTGGGCCGATCGGCAGATCTTCACTCCGGACGCGAAGTTCTCCTACGACGAACTGGCCGCCAGGGCGCGCCAGACATCCTTCCTGGTGCCGGGACTCAAGCTCGCGGTCCGGGATGAACGCAGGCTGGCCGGAACTCCGGGAGAGGGAAGTCCCCACGAGGAGGTTTTCCACCACGACGGCGGCATCTCCGAGTTTGTTGACTTCCTCGCCGCCGATCCCGCTGTCACCGACATTTGGCGGCTGCACGGCTCTGGCAAGTTCAAGGAAACCGTGCCGGTGCTTGACGAGCGCGGCCACAGCCAGCTCGCCGAGGTGGAACGTGACTGCGAAGTGGACGTGGCCCTGCGCTGGGGCATCGGTTACGACAGCACGGTCCGCAGTTTCGTGAACATCATCTCCACGCCCAAGGGCGGAACCCACCAGTCAGGCTTTGAGCAGGCCCTGGTCAAGACGTTCCGGAAGGCGGTGGAAGCCAACGCCCGCAAGCTCAAGGCAGGCACCGACAAGATCGAGAAGGATGACATTTTTGCCGGGCTGACGGCTGTCCTGACAGTCCGGCTGGCTGAGCCGCAGTTCGAAGGCCAGACCAAGGAGATCCTCGGCACCTCGGCAGTCCGGGCCATTGCTGCAAAGGTGGTGGAGCAGGAGATCACCGCAAAGCTGAACTCCGCAAACCGCAACGACAAGGCCCAGTCTGCACTGCTGCTCGAGAAGATCGTCAGCGAGATGAAGTCCCGTATTTCCGCGCGGGTCCACAAGGAAACGCAGCGGCGCAAGAACGCACTGGAAACTTCGTCCATGCCCACCAAGCTTGCTGACTGCCGGACGAGCGACGTCGTGCGTTCCGAACTCTTCATCGTTGAAGGTGACTCCGCCCTGGGAACGGCGAAGCTGGCACGGTCCTCCGACTTCCAGGCCCTGCTGCCCATCCGCGGCAAGATCCTCAACGTCCAGAAGGCTTCGGTGGGGGACATGCTCTCCAACGCTGAATGTGCTGCCCTGATCCAGGTGGTCGGCGCCGGGTCGGGCCGCAGCTTCGATATCAGCGCGGCCCGGTACGGCAAGGTCATCCTGATGACCGACGCCGACGTCGACGGCGCCCACATCCGGACCCTGCTGCTGACGCTGTTCTTCCGTTACATGCGGCCCATGATCGACGAGGGGCGCGTTTTTGCCGCGGTCCCGCCGCTGCACCGCGTCGAAGTGATCAATGCGGGCCAGAAGGCCAACGAAATGATCTACACCTACTCTGAAGCGGAACTGCACGTGCTGCTTGCCCGGCTGGCCACGGAAGGCAAGCGCTACAAGGAGCCGATCCAGCGGTACAAAGGATTGGGCGAGATGGACGCCGAACAGCTGGCGGAGACCACCATGGATCCCCGGCACCGGACCCTGCGCAAGGTGGGCATCGAGAACGCCAAACAGGCCGAGGACACTTTCGACCTGTTGATGGGCTCAGATGTGGCTCCGCGGAAGGACTTCATCATCGCCGGTGCCGCCAGCCTGGATCGGGAGCGGATCGACGCCTGACCAGGCCGGCGCACTCAGCCCAGCAGGCCCGGCACGATCAGCAGGGCCGTGGGCAGCGCCAGCAGCAGGGCGCAACAGGCCAGCACCGTGGCACGGGCTGTGGCGGAGAGTTCAGGCTGTGGTGAGAGCAGCCGGCTGACCCGTGAAGCCGTGGTGCGGGCGGTGTCGGAGCCTGTAACACCCGCTGCCGCTTCCAGTCCCTCGAGGGCAAGCCCGGCCTGGGCGGCAGGCCGGAAAGCCCCGCCCCCTGCCGAGCCGCTGGCCACGATCGCTATGGCCTTGATGAGGGTTGCCCGGCTTTCCGTCTTGAGCGCGACGTCGTCAGCCAGCATCTCAATGAGCGAGTTCACGGACTCCTGGGCCAGCCTGGTGGTGGGAAGCCAGGGGAGCGCCTGGCGCCAAGCGGCGAACGCCCAGAGGAGCAGGTGGTGGCGCTGGTTAAGGTGGGCGTTCTCATGGCTCAGGACTGCACGCAGTTCGGCCGGTTCAAGGGCTGCCATCAGGCCGTCGGAGAGCACGGTGACTGAGCGTGCCCCGCCGGGCAGGCAGTAGGCCACGGGGGAATCGTGGCTGATGACAACCGTTCCTGCCCCCTCTGCGGAAGGCGAAGCCAGGAGGGCCAGCAGTTCACGGTGCCGCCGCCGCTGCCGCTCGATCTTGTAGTACGTGAGCAGGAGCGTGAAGACCAGGTGTGCGGTCAGCAGGGCTGCGGCGGAGAGGGCAAAAAGATGCCAGAAGCCGAGTGCCGTGGTGGGCGCATTTAACAGCACCATGCCCGCGAGGGCCCGCAGCCCGGCAAGCAGGTTGTCGCCGACCGGTTCCAGGCCGTAGATCAGCATGGCGCCGATCATCGAGAGTCCGCCGGCAAGGGCAATTGCCTGCCAGAGCAGCATGGCGGTGAAAGGCGACCGGCCAGGCCACTGGGCACGGGAAAGGAAGATAGGCACCGGCCACGCCAGGACTATCGCTAGGACCGCCAGCAGGTATGAGGTCCAGAACATGGGCCCGCTAGACGTGGCCGAGCAGTTTGCGCAGTGTTTCGGCTTCACTTTCGGTAACAGAGCCGATGAACTGCGCGAGCACGGCTTCACGGTCAGGGGCGGAGCCCAAGACTTCGTGCATCAGTTCGGCTGTATGTTCTTCCCGGCTCGAAACAGCCTGGTAGCGGTGCGGCCTGGTGCCGCGTTCCCGCTCCACAAGGCCTTTCTTCTCCAGCCGTGAGAGGACAGTCAGGACGGTGGTGACGGCAAGCTCCTTGCCCGCATGGCCGGCCGCGTCCCCCTTTGCCTCCGTGCTGGTTGCCAGTTTGTCACGCAGGGTATTTGCGGTGGCTGCTTCGTGGCCCGCCCAGAGCAGGTCCATCACTGCCCGTTCCAGTTCCCCAAGACTTGCCATTGCCTACATCCTTCTTGTTCCCGCATCCCGCTGGCTGATCGCCGCGGTGCCTGCACATTCATCGCTACAGATACAGAATCAAATTTACCTGTTTTTTGGCTGAGTTTCTACGTACGGTAGAACACCGCGTGTCCGGCGGCCTTGTAGGGCCCGTGGTGACGTGCAACTCTTGTTTTTACAGTGCCCGCCGCATTGTTCTACACTCTGTAGAAGTTAGAGTTCTACGATTCGTAGAAGTTGACCCCGACCCCAAGGGACTGCTGTGGAAGCTCTGGAAATCGCACGCTGGCAATTCGGCATCACCACCGTTTACCACTTCATGATGGTGCCCCTGACTATCGGGCTGGGCCTGGTGGTGGCGGTGATGCAGACCATGTGGCATCGGACCGGCAAGGTCGAATACCTCCGGATGACCAAGTTCTGGGGCAAGCTGTTCCTGATCAACTTCGCCATGGGCGTGGCCACCGGCATCGTTCAGGAGTTTCAGTTCGGCATGGCCTGGAGCGAATACAGCCGGTTCGTGGGTGACGTCTTCGGAGCGCCGCTCGCACTGGAGTCGCTGTTGGCGTTCTTCGTCGAGTCAACGTTCCTGGGGCTGTGGATCTTCGGCTGGAAGCAGCTGAAGCCGGCCATCCACCTCGCCTGCCTTTGGATAGCGGTGGTGGGATCGGTCTTTTCCGCCTACTTCATCCTTGTGGCCAACAGTTGGATGCAGCACCCGGTCGGCGCGGAAATCATCGACGGCCGGCCGGTCATGACGGACGCCTGGGCAGTCTTCACCAACAACACCGCACTGGTGGCCTTCCCGCACACCCTGATGGGAGCGCTGGCAGTGGCTGGCGGATTCCTCCTGGGCATTGCCTGGTACCACCTCTGGCGCAGGCGCAAGGACGGAATCGACACCATCGGCCCTGACGGCAAGGTGGTTCCCGGGGAAGCGGCGATTCCCGGACGCGACAAGACCGACTACAAAGTCTGGATCCGCTCCCTGCGCATCGGCGCCGTCGTCGCCATGATCTCCTTCGCCGGTACCGCCGTCACCGGCGACCTGCAGGGCAAGCTGATGTTTGAGCAGCAGCCCATGAAGATGGCTGCGGCCGAGGGCGCCTGCCACGACGGCACCGGGTTCTCGGTCCTCAGTGTCGGAAACCTCGGCTCCAAGAACTGTGATGACATCGTTGCCGTGATCGAGATCCCCGGCATCCTTTCGTTCCTCGCCAACGGTGACTTCACCACGGAGGTCAGGGGCGTCAACGGACTCCTGGACCAGTACAAGGCCGACTACGGTACGCACCTGCCGGACAACCCGATCTACGGCGAGCGGGCCGGCCAGGAAATCCAGTACGTCCCCGTCATGGAAGTCACTTACTGGGGCTTCCGGATGATGATCGGCTTCGGCGGACTGGCGGCGCTGGCAGCGCTCGTGGCCCTCTGGCTGACCAGGAAGGGGACCGTCCCCGCGTCGCCTTGGCTGATGCGCCTGGCAGTCTTCGGAATCCTCGCCCCGTTCGGCGCCAACGCCGCCGGCTGGATCTTCACCGAAATGGGCCGGCAGCCGTTTGTCGTGGCGCCCAACCCGGACCTGAACGGCATTGACCAAGTGTTTATGTTCACTGCGGCGGCCGTTTCGCCCGGAGTGTCGGCCGGCGAACTGCTGACGTCACTCATCGTGCTGACCGCGGTCTACGGCGCTTTGCTGGTGGTGGAGGTTAAACTCCTGGTCACGTACATCCGCGGCGGAGTGGTCTCCGCCATGCCGGAGCTGGCGAATGCCCCGGCGGATGAGAACGAGGACGCCACCCCGGGCCCGGATGGCACCGGCACAGCCAAGCCCGCTGACGACGTCCTGGCATTCGCCTACTAAGAAGACCAGAGGATATTCGATATGGAACTGCTGCCCACCATCTGGTTCATCATCATCGCGGTGCTCTGGACCGGCTACCTCTTCCTTGAAGGCTTTGACCTCGGCGTAGGAATGCTCATGAAGCTGTTCGCGCGGAACAACACCGAACGCAGGGTGCTGCTGAACACGGTCGGCCCAGTCTGGGACGGCAACGAGGTCTGGCTGATTACGGCGGGCGCCGCCACCTTCGCGGCCTTCCCGCTCTGGTACGCTTCACTGTTCTCCGCCCTCTACCTCCCGCTCCTGGTGGTCCTGGTGGCCCTGATCTTCCGTGCTGTGGCGTTCGAATACCGCGGCAAAGTGGACAACGACAGCTGGCGTGCACGCTGGGACTGGGCCATTGCCCTGGGCTCCTTCTTCGCCGCGTTCGGCGTCGGCGCTGCCCTGGCCCTGACCACCACCGGACTGCCCCTGAACGCGAACGGTGACCGCGAAGGCGGTGCCATGGCCTGGTTCAGTGGCTACGCCGTCCTGGGCGGCCTGGCCGTGGTGGGGTTCTCCCTGCTCCACGCCCTGGCGTTCCTTGCCCTGAAGACCGACGGCGACGTGCGGCACCGTGCGCGCGCCTGGTTTGTCCGGCTGCTGCCCGTCCTGTTGCTTCCGCTGGCGGCCTGGGCGCTGGTCATCCAGTTCCTGGCGGGCGAGCTGTGGACCTGGGCTGCGGTGGTCGTGGCCGTGGTGGCGGCTGTCGTGGCATGGTTCCAGGCGCGGCGCGGAGCCGAAGGCCACGCGTTCATGGCGATGGGGGCCTTCCTGCTCCTGGGCAGTGCATCGATCTTTGGCGCAGTGTTCCCGGTGGTGCTGCCCTCGACCCTCGATCCGGCTTTTGACCTGACCATCGCCAACGCATCCTCCTCCGACTACACCCTTGGACTCATGAGCGTGGTGGCAGCGGTGGGCCTGCCTCTGGTGATTGTCTACCAGGCCTGGACGTACTGGGTGTTCCGCCGCCGTGTCAGCGCCGCCCACATTCCGGCGGCCCACAGCTTCCTGCCGGCCGTGGCCGTCAGGGCATTCACCACGAAGGGCTGACCCGGCGTGCGCCCAGATTTTCCGGCCGGACCGGCCACCCGCTCCGCCATCTACTGGCTGGGCCTGCTGGCAGCACTGAAGGCCCTGGCCCTGGTCCTCATGGGGCAAGCCGTGGCAGCCATGCTTGCCGGGCTGGCCACCGGAAATGGTTCCTGGCAGGACCAGCTGCCCTGGGGCCTGGCCGGAGTGGTCCTGAGGTCCATCACCGTGTGGGCACAGGGCATCGCTGCCCGCCGTGCAGCTTTGGGCATCAAGGAGGAGCTGAGGCAGGAACTGCTGGCCCGCGCCCTGCGGAACGGAGCACGCAGTACCGGCCCGGGCGACGGCGGCCTGGCCGTCCTGGCGACCCGCGGCCTGGACGCACTGGACAGCTACTACACCCAGTTCCTGCCCGCACTTGTGAACTGTGCCGCGATCCCGCTGCTGCTCGGGGCGCGCATCCTCTTCGCGGATTGGGTCAGCGCCGTAGTGGTGGTCCTGACGGTTCCGCTGGTCCCGCTGTTTATGGTGCTGATCGGCCGGTACACCCAGGACCATGTCCGGGACGCGCAGGAAACCCTCACCCGGCTGTCCGCCCACATGCTGGAGCTGGCCAAGGGGCTGCCCGTCCTGGTGGGCCTGGGCCGTGCCACCGCGCAGCGCAAGGCCCTGGAGGCGATCTCCGAGGAATACCGGACCAAGACGATGGGGACACTGCGCACCGCGTTCCTCTCCGCCTTGGCACTGGAACTCATAGCCACCATTTCGGTGGCCGTGGTGGCCGTCTTCATCGGCGTCCGCCTGGTGCACGGCGACATGGCCCTCGAAGCGGGCCTCCTGGCGCTCATCCTGGCACCCGACTGCTACCTGCCGCTTCGCGAACTGGGCACTGCACACCACGCCAGCGATGACGGCCGGGCAGCGCTCGCCGCGACCCGGACGGTCACCGATGCACCCGAGCCGCGGCCGCTGCCTACCGGGGGCACCGCTGCCAGGGCCACCGCTGCCGCCACCCGCGGCGCGCCCGCCCTTCCCGCGGACGACGGCGGCACCCGGCTTTCCGCGCCCCACTCAGGGAGAGTATCTGTCACCGATCTCACGGTCACCTATGCGGGCAGGGCCGGAGCCGCCGTCGGGCCGCTTAGCTTCACCGCCCCGCAGGGCCGGATCACCGCCCTCGACGGCCCCAGCGGCGCGGGTAAAAGCACGGTGCTCGGCGTGCTGGCCGGGACGGTGGGCGACGGCGGCGGAACCGTGGTGTCCGGAGACCTTTCCGGCTTTGACCGCAGCGCCGTCGCCTGGGTTCCACAGCACCCTGTCATGGTGGCGGGCTCAGTCCTCGAGGAGGTCACGCTATACGTCAACAGCGGATCTGCGGACGAGGCGCAGGCGACCGCCCGCGAGTGCCTGGCCGCAGCTGCCGCCGGTCACCTTGCCGGTCACCACCCGGCTGAGCTGAGCCCGGGGGAGCTCCGGCGCGTAGCGTTGGCCCGTGGCCTGGCCCGTATACGGGCTGGTGCCACCGTCCTCCTTCTGGACGAACCGACGGCCCACCTGGACGCGGCTTCGGCGGGGCTGGTGCAGGAATCCATCCGCGCCCTCAGCGGACGGGTCACCGTGATCCTGGTGGCCCACGACCAGCAGACCCGCGACCTGGCTGACCAGCTGGTGCCCGTCTCCGCCCGCGGCGTCACGGAACGGTCGGAGACCACGTCGATGCCCGGCGAGGCGGAACCCTCCGCAGGCTTGAGCAACGCAACAGGCAGCAGTGACGATAGGCAGATTCCCGAGACCGCCGGACCGGGCGCGCCCGTCCCCGGGGCGGGGGATGAACAGGCGGCGCCCACGACGCGGCTGCTGGGAAGCCTCCTGGCGCCCGTGGCCGGCCGGTTCTCGGGCGCAGCCGTGGTGGGGACCTTTGCCGCCATCTTCGCCGTGGCGCTGTCCGGGCTGTCCGGCTGGCTCATCATCAGGGCGAGCGAGCAGCCGCCCATCCTCTACCTGCTGACCGCCATCGTCGGCGTGCGGTTCTTCGGGATCGGACGCGCTGTCCTGCGCTACTGGGAACGGCTCCTGCTGCACGACGCCGTCTTCGGTGCCCTCACCCGGCTCCGCGGCCGGCTCTGGGAATCGCTGAGCCGTAAGGCCTTGTCCCTGCGGCGGCTCCTGCAGGGCGGCAACGTCCTGGGGGCGGTGATTGACGACGTCGACACCATCCGCGACCTGCTGCCCCGGGTTATCCTGCCGCCCGTCACTGCCCTCGCGGTGGGCGGTTCGGCACTGCTGGCCACAACCCTGGTGGCCCCGGCCGCACTGCCCGCAGTCGCCATTGCTGCAGCACTGAGCCTGATCGTGGCGCCGGCGGCTGCCCTCTGGGGCGACCGGCAGTCGGCCACGGCGGAACAGCGGCTGCGCGCCGGAGTCCTGCGGCGCACGTCCGCGGCCTTGGATGCCCGGGCTGAACTGCACGCGAACGGCATTGCCGCAACAGTCCTGGACGCGCTGCGGTCCGAGGACCGCACGGCAACCAGGGCATCCCAGCGCTCCGCCTGGGCGGAAGGCCTCGGGCAAGCCATCACGGCGGCTGCCTGCGGAGCGGCGGCACTGGCCGCGGCCGTGCTGACGGCCCCCCATGTCATTGCCGGTGCCATGGAACCGGGCACGGCTGCTGTGATGGTGCTCCT
>JBDTQQ010000033.1:0-11463 GCA_039932075.1 Pseudarthrobacter sp.
AATGAAAACAAGGAGCCCGGCAAACCCGACCGCGGCCAGGGTGGCGATGGCGTATTCGGCAGTAGCCATTCCGGCTTCCGAAGCAGTGAGCCGTTGCCGGCGCTCATTCGCTTCGCGGACCACGGGGTAAAGCTGCACAACGTTGCCGGCGGGCTCCGTGGCCTCCTGCCGCTGGCAGGTACACGCACCCCATCCAGCATCGGCCGGTGCTGCGGAGTCCCATGCTGCGGTACCGGCGACTCCGGTGCTGAGCTCCGGTGCAGGGACGGGGGAAAGGCTGTATTGGAAGACGGTCATGGTGATGGTTTCCCTTCTGTGCTCCGGCCGAGTTGCCGGCTGCTTCGACTCTTCCGATGTTCCGGCGGCCCTGTAAGGGTGAACCTCACCCAAGTGGAAAAGGTGGCCTTTTCCCCGGCTGTGGAGGAAAGGACCGAGCCTTGCTGATGTGCACACGGCATGCCCGGAGGATTGCCCCCCAATGCAACGGCGGGACTGCGGACGGGACTTCAGGATCCGGAGGGCACCAGGGCAAGGAGCACCGGCACGACGCCCAGGCAGATGAAGGCCGGCAAGGAGCAGAGGCCCAGCGGAATGACCAGCTTCACGCCAAGCGAAGCAGCCCGCTTTTCAGCAGCGCGGAACCTTTCCCGCCGCAACCTCGCGGCTTGGGCATACAGGATGGCCGACGACGGCGCGCCGGTCAGGGCAGCAAACCCGAGGGCGTCCCGCAACTCCAGGATTTCAGGAAGCCGGACCTCGGAACTGCGCCAGGCCGTCTCCCAGTCAGCACCTATGGCTAGTGCAGAGACCACGGGGCGCAACGCCTTGCTGTAGTCCTTGGACGTGGAAGCCGCCACGAGTTCCAGGGAGCGCCCGATCCCGGAGCCTGCGTCCAGCATCGCGGCGACAAGTTCCAGCATCATGGCGGTGTCGCGCAGTCCGTCAACAGAGTCCTCGCCGCTACTCCGGCCGGGGGCGTTGCCCGCGGAGGGGCCTCCCGGCTGGTTGCCCGGCCCCATGCTTAGCCTGAGCAGCCGCTGCCGTACCCTGCCCGGCTGTGAGAAGGCGAGATAGGAGACGACGATCAAAACAACGGCGAGTACCACCCCGGGTACAAGTGGATCCGTCATGGCGCGGCCCCGGCGGCGGCGTGCACCAGACGGGCGGACCAGATTCTCCCCGCTATGGTCAGGGCAACTCCTGCCGCGAGCGCCACCATTCCCAGTGGCGTCCCGAACAGCATCGCCAGCGGATCCACGCCCAGCGCCATTCCCAGGCCCAACCCCATCACTGGAAGCCACGTCAGGAGACTCACTGTGGCCTTTGGCCCCGCTAGCGCTGTTTGTCTGGCAGCGTCGGCGTCATCCTCTACCTCCAGTTGGGCGGCAAACCGCGCCAGGACGTCAGCCAGCGGACAGCCGCTGGCTTCGGCAATGTCAAAGCATGCTGCCAGCTCCAGCCAGATCCGCGGCTCCCTGCCGACAGCGCGCGGAAATGCCGCCGGAGCGGCCCGCCTGATCGCTTCGGACACCGGCAGGCCTCGGAAGGCAGCAGCCCTGACCGCACCCAGCAGCGTCAGGGAACCTGCGCTAAGGCTCGGACCATTCCGCCCGACCCCTGGCACCTTCGCTGAATTCCGCTGTCCGGCAAGGCCCTCCGGCCGACGTGGACCTGCTTCTGGGTGGCCATGGTGCACCAGCCAGAGTTCGTCCCACAGCCGCGACGGAATGCGCCCGCCCTTCAGTAACGCGGCCAGTTGCTGCACCATCAGTGTCAGGGAAAGGTGCCCCTGGTCTTTTCCAGCTCTACGCGCCTTGCGCCAGAGGAAGTTAAGGCTGAATCGCGGCCCGGAACGGCGCCCCCTTGCATCACCCGGAACAGCCTCGCGGACGCCGGTCCGGCCCGGCCCTGCCGGTCCAGCGGCCCGACGAAAGCGGCCGGCCGCGCCTCCCGGTGGTCTCAACGCCAGGATGACGGCCACCATCAGGATCCCGGCCAGCAGCACCGTCACGCGGCGGCATCCGGTTCTGACGACAGCCCCAGCCGCTCACTCAGCGACTCCCAGGCTGGACCGATGGAGGTGCGGCCGCCGCTGTCCTCCAGTGCCGGCACCACGGCGAGTCCGCCGGGACCGTCCTGCACCACTCCCACGCAGGATACCCGGCGCCCGCGGCTGGACCGCTCCACGTGAACCACGACGTCGAGGGCACTGGCCGCCTGCAGCCGGACCGCTTCCTGGCTCAGGCCTGCCAGGGCGCCAAGAGCGGTCAATCGTGCGGGGACAGCAGTGGCAGCGTTCGCGTGGATGGTCCCGCCCCCGCCCGTGTGGCCTGTGTTCATGGCCGTCAGAAGTTCCCGCACCTCGGCACCGCGGCATTCCCCCACCACCAGCCGGTCCGGGCGCATCCGAAGTGCTTGCCGGACGAGTTCGCCCAGATCCACCTCGCCGCCACCTTCAAGATTTCCGTGCCGGGACTCAAGCGAAACAATGTGCGGATGGACGGGGTTCAGTTCAGAGGCGTCCTCTATGAGGACCAGCCGTTCCGCAGGCGAACACAGCCCCAACAGGGTGGAGAGCAATGTCGTCTTTCCCGAACCCGTGGCTCCGCTGATGAGGAAGCTCAGCCGGTGCTCGACCATGCGTTCCAAAACCTCGTGCACCTCGCTGCCGAACATCCCGCCGGACCGGAGCTCGTCCATGGCGAAAACCTGCTCGCGCCGGATCCTGACACTCAGCAGGGTGCCCGCTGTTGAAATCGGCGGCAGAATGGCATGGACACGGTAGCCGCCGTCGAGCCTGACATCAACACACGGAGAACCATCGTCCAGCCGCCTTCCGCCGGCGGCCACGAGCCGGGAGGCCAGGGCCCTCACCTGGGCCTCCCCGGCAAACGAGACCCGCGCAGGTTCAATGCCCCTCCCGCGGTCAATCCAGACCGAGTCCGGGGCGTTCACGAAAATATCAGTGACTTGGACATCCCGAGTCAGCTCCTGAAGGGGTCCGAGGCCATTCAGTTCCGCGCTGATCCGCTCGACGGCGGCAAGCGAGCCAGCAGTCCCCAGCAGCCGCCCCGTGGCCTGCACTGCCGCAGCAACACGGGAGGCGGTGACCGGCCCGGTGTCTGCCATGACTGATTCGCGGACCGTTTCCAGCAAAGCTGAGTCAACCCCTCGCGGGTCCAACACCCGCGCCTGGCGGCGACGCGTTCCGGCCAGCTTTCCTGACGGCGACGGGACCGGCTGCGACGGAACAGACGGCCCCGACGGCGACGGGACAGGCTGCGGCGGGAGCGGCTGCGACGGGAAAGGCTGCGGCGGGACAGACGGCCCTGCACTCACGTCAGGTCTCCGACGGGGATTTCGCCGTCCAACAAATCAAGAACCGACGCGGCGAAGTGCCTGACACTGCGCCGTTTGCCCAGGTCAAGGAGCCGCCCGTTCTCACCGGCAGCGGTGACGCCGCGCAGCTCCGGGACCCGGCCTTGGACCGGTAACCCCACGGCATCGGCAATCATGCCGCCGTCCAGCGCCGCTCCGGCCTTGCCCCGGACCAGCAGAGCGGCCTCAACAGGCGGAAGCTCGTGAAGCAGCCGGGCAGTTGCCACCGCGGCCTTCAACTGTGCCGGCACCACCACGAGGAGCCGATCACAGTCCCAGGCGAACAATTGCACCGGCTCGGCACCGCGGCCGATGTCCACCACCACCAGTTCATAGCCACGCCGGGCAGCATCCAGGACCCCACCGGCGGTCGTGGCGTCCACCTGTGCTGTCCGGTCCCGGCTGCCAGGCCAGGACAGGAAAGAAAACCCCCCGACGATCGGCAGGGAATCAGCGAGCTGATCCGGATCGATGCTTCCGCTGGCACCTGACAGGTCAGGCCAGCGCAGACCGGGCGTCTCCTCGGCCGCCAGCGCCAGTTCCAAACCGCCACCCCAGGGATCCCCGTCAACGAGCAATACACGGACCCCCAGCCCGGCTGCCGCTTGGGCAATCCAAATGGCTGAGGTGGTGGCGCCCGCTCCGCCGCAGCCCCCGGTAATCCCCAGGACCAGACCACCGGCCTCCGGCGAGCGCGACCTGCTCAAGTACTCGGCCAGCCATGCCGCGGCATCAGGAAGCACGGCCACGCGCTCTGCCCCAAGGGCAGCGGCGAGATGCCAGAGACTATCACCCTCACCGTTCAGGCCCACCAGCACCGCGGGCGCACGACGCCGCGGCGGCAACTCCCGGACATCGCTTCCCACCAGCACAGCGGCAGCGGAATCCCAGTACGTGGCCGCATCCGCGACGTCCGCCACCACCCGCAGCTGGCCGCCGGCCGCAGCCACAATCTGTTCCACTTCACCCTGCAGAAAGTCGTAGCCGGTGACCAGCAGCACCTCGGCCGCAGCAGAATCCGGCAGCCACGCCTCCCCGGCCTCTTTTGAAGCCGCTGCACCGGAGGCAGCCATGCTGGACGCGGTTGCACGCGCAGGGGACGGCCGGGCCCGGGACAGGTGGGACGAGGGCTGCTCGGACGGGGACGGCGATAGCTGGTGCCTGCTCATGGAGCAACTCTCCATCGCAGCAAGTCAGAGAAACAGTGGCATGCCGCCCTATGTGGACAATTAGCGACATAAGGTCTCAGAGGACCCGAGCCCGGCCTCGGCGGCGGCAGCCCTGGCGCAGAGCACGCTCGCTTATCTGGAAGAGCGCGCGCCTATCTATATGTCGCAACAGTGGAGGAGACCGCCGGGGAAGGACACGTTTCGTCCGATGCTCGACACTGCCTTCGAAGCCGTCGGGCAACTCGAGGCCTGAACCGGCTATTTCTTTCCGTATTTGCGGTGAACAGCCTGTTTGCTGACTCCAAGGCACAGGGCGATCGCCTCCCAGGACAGGCCAGCCTGCCGGGCCTTGCGGACCAAGGAAGCTTCCGTGCGTCCCACTTCCTTCTGCAGTTCGGCTACTGCGTACAGCGCTTCAGCGGGGCCCTTCCCATCCATCGATGCCACCAGCATTTTCATCCGATCCACCTCCATGCGTCAACATTAGTTGACGCGCATATAGTCGTCAACATAAGTTGACGAGTGCTGTCGACCTGCCCCGCAGGCCGGCTGAGACGGCTCTAGCGCATACGCGTCCGCCCCCGGACGGGCGGACGGGCGGACGGGCGGCCGGGCGGCCGGCCGGCCGCCAACGCCAACGCCAACGCCAACGCCAACGCCGGACCGTCCACCGAACCCTCCACCACAAGGCAGAATTGAACCCATGTACCTGCTGCTCGCCGCCCACTCCAACGGCGCTGCCCTCCAGCAGGTCACCCAGGCGGGTGATCCGCACCCGGACCGCCCCGAACCGCGGCTGATCAGCGCAAGCGAGCTGCCCGGCGTCGTACGCCACTTCGAAACCCGGCCACGGGAGGCGGCACCCCGCTGGATCTGGCACCGCACCCAGGACTGGTATCCGGCGCTGCTGGCAGCCGGCGTGGAAGTGGAGCGCTGCTACGACCTGAGCCTCTGCGGCACCATCCTGGCGTATTCGCAGTTCACTGCCCACACCGAATACGCGCAGCAGGCTGAGAAGACCCCGCTGGACGATCCCCAGGAACCGCCACGCGCCCTCCAGCCGCCTCCCCCGCCGGCCGATCAGGGCGCGCTGTTTGAGGACGTCCGGCACCGGGCACCCCGCCACACCCTGGCGGAGCTGCGCGCGGAGTATGCCGCGCAGCAGGCGGCGCTGGCCGACGCAAACCCTGCAGACAACAAACGGAAGCGGCTGCAACTGCTGCTTGCCGCCGAATCCGCCGGTGCCATGATCGCCGCGGAGATGCAGCACGCGGGTGTTCCGTGGCGGGAGGACCTGCATGAGCAGATCCTCGCCGACTATCTGGGTCCACGGCCCCTGCCGGGCCACCGGCCGGCGAAACTTGAAGCCCTGAACAGCGAACTGCGGGACCTCCTCAACTCCCCTGCACTGAACCCGGATTCGCCGCAGGACCTGATGCGCGCCCTGCACCGCAACGGCATCGAGGTCAAAAGCACGCGGCAGTGGGAGCTGATGGAGTCCAGCCACCCCGCCATCGAGCCGCTCCTCGCCTATAAAAAACTCTCCCGCCTGCACAGCGCCAACGGGTGGGCCTGGCTGGACGCGTGGGTGACCAACGGCCGCTTCCAGCCCGAATACGTGGTGGGTGGCGTGGTGTCCGGGCGCTGGGCCTCCCGCGGCGGCGGTGCCCTGCAGATTCCGCGCCAGATCCGCGGTGCCGTCCATGCCGAGCCCGGCCACAAACTCATCGTCGCCGACGCGTCCCAGCTGGAACCCCGGGTGCTGGTGGCTCTTGCGCAGGACTCGAAAATGGCTGCGGCCGCGCGCGATAAGGACCTCTACGCGGGCATCGCCGCCCAGGGCTTCGGCGGGGACCGCGCCAAGGCGAAGATGGCCCTCCTGGGCGCCATCTACGGTGCCACCACGGGAGAATCGGGCCGCCTCATGCCGCAGCTGGCACGGACCTACCCGCACGCCGTTGACTTTGTGGAGCAGGCTGCGCGCGAGGGTGAAGCCGGCGGCACGGTGACCACGCGGCTGGGCCGCAGCAGCCCGCCGCCGTCGGAACACTGGTTCCGGAGCCAGCAGTCGGCCACGGCGGAGGAGCAGCGCCGCGCGGAATCCATCGCCCGTTCCCGCGGGCGCTTCACGCGCAACTTTGTGGTGCAGGGATCCGCCGCTGACTGGGCGGCGTGCTGGCTGGCGGAATTACGACGCCGGCTGCGGGCTTCGCGTGCCGACGGCTCCGTTCAGGCGGAACTCGTCTTCTTCCTGCACGACGAGGTGATGGTCCACGCCCCCGAGGCGGGCGTTGCCGTCTGTATCCGCGCGATCGAGGAAGCAGCCGCTGCCGCGAAGGAGCTGCTGTTCGGACCCATCCCGGTGGAATTCCCTGTCAGCGTGGCCGTGGTGGACTCGTACGACAACGCAAAGTAGCCCAAGGTAACCTACCCGGCAGTAGCTCGCCAGATTGCGTAAGTCACGTTACAGTCGGTGGTTCCGGACGCCGAGTGCCCGGAACCATGCAATGGCGCATACCAAAGGGGAGGTCCGGATCATGGCCGGCAGGTTTGAAATACATCGATCAGGCGATTCAGCGTTTCGGTTCAGGCTCACTGACAAAAACGGCAACATCGTGGCCGTTTCGCCAGACTTCAAGCACATGAGCGCGCTGAAGGACGGCATCAAGGCCTTGCGTGAAAACGCGGCAACCGGCGTTGTTGTGGATCTGCGCCACAAACCGCATACCGGCTAGGCCGGCGTTAGAACGCCACCTCGTGGACGCGGCTCCGGTCCCACGGAACCGCCCAGCCCAGCTGCTCGAAGAGGCCATCCAGGATGATTCCGGTGAAGCCCCAAACCAGCACGCCGCAGACGGTGAAGGCCGGGCTGCTGAAGGTCCTGCCGTCACGACTGACTGTTGCCGTGACCCGGTTGACCGGGTCCAGGAGGTCACGGACAGGGACCCGGAAAACCTGGGCGGATTCTCCGTAGTCCACCACGTGCACGGGCGACGGCGAAGCCCACCATCCGAGCACGGGCGTCACCAGGAAGTTGCTGCGGGCGAGTCCAAGCTCCTGCAGGCTGCCCAGGACCTCGACTCCTGCCGCATCCAGCCCGGTTTCCTCTTCCGCTTCCCGGAGTGCCGCAGCCACCGGGGTTTCGTCGTGGTCGATGCCGCCACCGGGGAAGGCGACCTGGCCCGGGTGCGAGCCCAGGGTGTGCGCGCGTTCAAGCAGCAGCACATCCAAGTCGGCCGCGGCCAGGGGCTTGCTGGAGGCAGCCGGAATATCGTCCAGCACGCCAAACAGCATCAGGACGGCTGCCTTGCGGGCAATGGCCTCGTCCACGGTCAGCGCAGCCCACGCGGTATTCGGCGCGGTGACGTCGCCGTTGTCTGATCGCTGCACCAACTGGATCAGGTCCTGGCGTGCGCTCATGGGAGCCGCCTTTGTGATTCCATCCGAATCTCCGCAGCCCGGTGGGTTTCCGCCAGCAGCTGTTCCAGGAGGGCTTCGCTGCCGGGCGCCAGTTCGTACTTGAGGAGCTTGGCTGCCTTGACGGGATCCGTCTCGCCGAGCCCATAGCTTGGGCACCAGTTCGCCACCGGACACGCGCCACAGGCCGGTTTCCGGGAGTGGCAAACCCGGCGCCCGTGGAACACCACCCGGTGCGACAGCATGGTCCAGTCCCTCGGCTCGAACAGCTCGGCGACGTCGAACTCGACCTGTACCGGATCCTCGGACTGAGTCCAGCCGAAACGCCGAGCCAGCCGGCCGAAGTGCGTGTCAACGGTAATGCCGGGGACACCGAAGGCGTTGCCCAGCACCACATTCGCGGTTTTCCGTCCGACGCCGGGAAGGGTCACCAGGTCTTCCAGCCGGCCCGGCACCTCGCCGTTGTACTCATCCACCAAGCGGTTGCTCAGCGCCAGTACATTTTTCGTTTTGGCCCGGAAAAAGCCGGTGGGCTGCAGGATCGCTTCCAGCTCCGCGGGCTCGGCTTCGGACATGGCACGGGCATCCGGGTACCGGGCAAACAGGATTTTGGTGACCTGGTTGACCAGCACATCGGTGGTCTGCGCGGACAGGACCGTGGCCACAACCAGTTCGAAGGGGTTCCGGAAATCAAGCTCGGCGTGGGCGTAGGGGTATTTCTCCGCGAGTGCCCTGTTGATCCGCCGGGCCCGGCGCTTCAACGCCAGCAACGACTCCGCAGCGGCCTCGCGGGGTGCGGCAACCCTCCCGGGGGCGGCGCCGGGCGTACTCGAGATGGCCACGTGACCCGGCTAGCCGCGCTCGATGTTGCTGAGGTCGTGCAGCACGCCCACCCGTCCGTCAGTGTGCTGGACCAGGAATTCGTGGCCACGGTCCTCGAGTGCCAACACCCAGCCGCCGGGTTCAATCACGAATGCCGGAGCACCGGTACGGGGATCCACGGCGGTCCGGTGCTGCGCCACGGCAAACCAGAAAGCCTCGTGCACGGGCTCGTCCGATTCTTCCGGCCGGCTGGCCGGGTCCACGGTTGCACCGATGGGCTCCGCGCTGCGCACCTGCTGGTGGACGGCGGTGGCGGCGGGTTCGGCGGCAGACTGGCGGGCCGGGGCAGGAACCTGCGCGCCGCCGTCGTGCGTTGCTGCCTCAGGGACGGGCGCCCCGGTGGAAGCGGATGCTGCAGCTCGGTCCGCCGGAGCGGCGGCTGCGGCCGGGATGTCACCCAGCCGGGTCTCTTCGGCGGCGGACGCTGCGCGGGCGTTAGCCGCCGGCGCTGAAGGGACGACATCGGCCGCCTGGGTTGCCGGGGTCGGGTCACCGGCCGGGGCCCATTCCCTGACCTCAGGGGCCGAGGAAACCGCCGCGGCCGCCGGAGCTGCGGTACCGGCAGCACCGGCAGCGGGCGCCGAAGCAACAGGCGCGGAAGCCGCATTGGCAGACGCACCGGAACGGTTGGACGGCCAGAGTCCGGCAGGGATTCCGAAGCCCCGCTTGGATCCGGAGTCAGCGCCGGCAGCGGGCTTGGGTTCCTTGGGCGTATGCGGCTTGGGCAGCGGGACGGCCGATTCGCGGGCCACAATGTGGGCAGTCGTTTCGTCACGTCCCAGGAAGTCGCCGGAGAAGAACGGGATGAAGCGGCCCAGCACAGTCGCCGCGAAGAGGATCACGGAGCCCGCCAGGCCCACCAGGAGGCTCGGGACGTAGGCAGCGGCGGCGGAAACAAAGAAGAACGCCAACGCGAAGGACGCCACAACGGAGGCGAACTGGTCAACGGACAGCGACCCGATGCGGACCTTCGTTCCGGGGGCCAGCCGGCGGGCGGCAAAAAGCGCGGTGACGATCAGGGGCAGGACGATGCCCAGGCCAAGGAAGAACAGGCTGCCGGCGTTCCAGAGGTTAAACCTGCCGAAGAAGATCGGGAGCAGCGAGGCGACAAGGAGGACCAGGGTGGCGGCGAAGACCGTCAGGTCCCGGACGGTGAAGGGGCCCAGAACGGCCTGGTTGGTGGTGCCGGGTTTGGTGCCGGCCGGCCGCTGCGGACCGTTTGCCGCGCCGCCCCCTTCGGTTGTGTCAGGCCCTGCCTCCGTTGCACGGCCAGGTTCCTGGCCGACGATTTGCTGGTTCATTCTGTTCTCCTAAGCGTGGCGGCACGGGACGGTTCCGCCCCAACAACTGTGCCGTCCGGAACGGCGGCAGCCGCCGGTCCCGGGCAGTGATGCACCGGATCGGGCAGCTCCGTAGAAAGTCACAATCCAATCTCAGCCTAGTCATCCGCTTGGCCGATCACTAGCTGATCGGCGGCGGGGGGAGCGCACCGCGCGTGGTTCCGTAACCATTCACCGCTAAATAAATGCCGTTCGCGGGCTGCGCTGTGACAGGTGACACATGAGGGCGGGCTTAGCATTAGGCTTGTTTCCGGAACAGCTGTTTGCGGAACATTCGTAACTTGCCCTGCCCCGCGCCGCGCACAGCGGAGGGGCACGGCGGAGTGACGGCACGCCGCAGAAATGACCGATGAATGATGAGGTTCACCATGTCCCAGGACACTCCCGGCTCCACCGCCACCGCCCCCGCGGCTACCGAACAGAGCGGCCATCAGGGCGACGCCATTGCCAACCTGCTGCACGAGAACCGCGCTTTTGCCCCCAGCCCCGAATTTGCTGCCGACGCCGTTGTCACCGCAGCTGATTATGCAGAGGCCGACGCTGACCGTCCCGCTTTCTGGGCCAGGCAGGCCAGGGAGCTGCTCACCTGGTCCAAGGACTTCACCGAAACCCTGGACTGGTCCAACCCGCCGTTCGCGAAGTGGTTCGTGGGCGGGGAGGTCAATGCCGCGTACAACGCCCTGGACCGGCACGTGGAGAACGGCCTCGGGGACCGGGTAGCCATCTACTTCGAAGGTGAGCCCGGCGATACCCGCACCTACACCTACGCCCAGCTCACCGACGAGGTGAAGAAAGCCGCCAACGCCTTCGAATCCCTCGGCGTGGCCAAAGGCGACCGGGTGGCCGTGTACCTGCCCATGATCCCCGAAGCCGTGATCACCCTGCTGGCCTGCGCCCGCATCGGCGCCGTGCACTCCGTGGTGTTCGGCGGCTTCTCCGCCGAGGCCCTGCGGTCCCGGATCGAGGACGCCGAAGCCAAGCTGGTGGTCACCGCCGACGGCACCTACCGCCGCGGCAAGCCGAGTCCCCTGAAGACCGCGGTCGACGACGCCCTGGCCGCCGATGGCCACACCGTCCAGAACGTTGTGGTGGTCAAGCGCAACGGCCAGGACGTGGACTGGCACGAAGGCCGGGACCACTGGTGGGCAGACACCGTCGGAGCCGCCTCAAACCAGCACACCGCCGTCGGGCATGACTCCGAGCACCCGCTCTTCATCCTCTACACCTCCGGCACCACCGGCAAGCCCAAGGGCATCCTGCACACCACCGGCGGCTAC
>JBDTQQ010000034.1:0-11420 GCA_039932075.1 Pseudarthrobacter sp.
GGGGCGGCATACCGTCGTCTGGAGGGCTCATCGGTACCAGGATTCTTCCCGTCGGCCGAATGGAGAGGTGATCTTATTCCGATGAAAGCTTCAAGGACGGGTAGTCGTTTAGAACGGTAGCGGCAGTTTCGCGGTCCTGCCGCCATCGAGGGTTATGACCTCACCGGTGAGAAAGCTTGCCTTTTCGCTGGCCAGGTAGACGGCAAGATCTCCGACGTCTGTGGGGTTGCCAAGGCGTCCTACCGGGTGCAGCCGGCGCAGGGCGTCCCGTGCGGCCGCTGGATCAGCCTGGGAATCGAGGTAGGTTTCGCTGAGTTCAGAGGTGATCCATCCGGGGGCGATTGCGTTGCATCGGATGTTGTCCGGGCCGAGATCGAGGGCCAGTGCTTTGGTCATGCCGTGTATGCCGGACTTTGATGCGCAGTAGCCGGCGTGGTTGGGGTTGGCTGCCAGGCCTTCGATGGATCCGATGTTGATGATGCTTCCCCCGCCACGATCGCGCATGTGCGGTACCACTGCCTGTGTCAGGAACAGCGGGGCCCGCAGGTTCAGTGCGATCATCAGGTCCCATTCATGCGTCTTGATCTCGGAGACGCTGCGCTCGAACATGATGCCGGCGTTGTTGACCAAGACATCAATGGCGCCGAAGTGATCAATGGTTTGTTGTACGGCGGCGGGAATGGCGGCTGGGTCAGACAGGTCCGCCTGGATGCCCAGTATGGCGGGGTGGCTGTCCAGTGCGGGATCGAGCGGTCGTCGTTGTACCACCGACACTTGGGCACCTTCCCTGAGGAAGCAGTCCACGATCCCGCGGCCTATTCCCCGGCCGCCCCCGGTTACCAGGGATATCTTGCCGTCGAGCTCCACTGAGTTTCCTTTGAGTTCTCCGGAGGCTGCGCATCGCCTCGGGCCTAATCTGTTTCCGGGCTGATGCAGTAGAAGCAGGTGTTGTCGTCGCATTCATCAGAAGGCGTGTTGCCGGATGCCGCATCCTGTACCGGCTCCGCGTAGAGCGTTGCTGTCATTGCTTTGGCTTCCCGCTTACTCGCCGTACATCAGGCTGGCCAGGAAGGAGTCCAATTGGTAGCTTGTGGCGCTTTCGCCGTCTGCGGCGCTCACGGGACGGGCCTGTTCCAGGTAAAGGCCTTCCCACGGCGAGCACCACAGCTCGCCCGTGTCCCCGGCGGACGGGTCCTCCTGCTTCTCGATGGCCGGCTGGAAGGACGATGCCCGTCCTGCAGTCCCGAACGGCGTGGTGTTGCGGTGGCCAAAGACGGTGAAAATTGCGCGGTGGCCGATGGAGATTGACACGGCTGATTCCCTTCTTGCTGAGGGCGCCGGAACCACTATGTCCCGGAACCCATATCGATAAAAATGAACGTGGTGTTCGATTAGTGAACGTAAAATAATTGTGGCATGCCTCACGCGCAAGCGCAATGACAGGGCGATGTGGCCTTTGCAAAACAGGGTGAGCGAGGCCACAATAGAACTGTTCATCATATGAACGCCGCGTTCAAATTATTACGACGTGAGTAGTCCTTCGATCGATGGAGATGGAGATGGCGATGACGTACTGGCGTCAAAAACCCAAACAAAAGGGCCGGAGGTCAGCGGCCGAGGTCCTTCGGGACCGCGAGGAACGCAGGACAGCAGCTCTTGCTGCCTGCATCTCCGAGATGAACAACAGCCTAGGTCCGGAGCGGGTCACTCACGGGCTGGTGGCGGAGCGTGTGGGAGTTCCAGTCCAATTTGTGCGCTGGAAATACCCTTCCATAGAAGGGCTGCTGGCCATGGCAGAGTCGCGCCCCAGCGGAAAACCCCAGGGCGCGGCCTTTACAGCTCAGCGGTAGCCTGGCGCGCAGGGTTGGGACAGCCGATGCCAGGTAGCACCCCACTCCGAATACACCGGCATCCTGGCTTCGCAGCATCTACACCTGCCAAATGACAGAGCACCCGACACGCCTTGCAGGCGGCAGGGCGTCGACGGTGCCAGGAAAAGTCTTCCCAACCTCGTCAGGCTGAGCACAGGTCTGGCTCCGTGGTGGCGAGGCAGTGATGATAGACGATGCGCAAGTGTGGCGTTCCCCGACAGGGGTCCCGGCCCTGAAATACAGGCCCTACTCTATGCCCGGCGTTTTGCCGAACAGCGGCTCTTCCGGGGGCAGGAAACCGTTCCCAAAACGCGGTGTGCGATGCTGGCAACGACTCTTCAACGCTGACGAGGGAAACCAGAGGTTCCGGAGGCTCGGGTTTCTAAGGGAGGACCCCGGCGGGCCTACCCGGAAAAGAGTCCCAACAGGGCGCTCAATTTATGAGCGTGTTTCCGACGTGGTGCTCATGACATTATGCGATCGCGCACGCAGGACAGTCGCGGTTGCAGGGTGCGTGCAGAAATCGTCCGTAGCAGATCACAACGCGCTAGATCAGGGCCTTTGCCACGTCGGCTGCGGCCTCGCGGAGTTGGTTGATGGTGTCGGCCAGGCTGTCCGATTTGAGGCGTTGGACCGGCCCCTGGACTGCGAGAACGCCGACCAGTCCCCCGACGCCGTCACGCACCGGATAGGCGGCGGCGAAAAGACCCTCTTCAAGTTCTTCGTCAATGACGGAATAGCCCTGCTCACGAACTTGGCGGATTTCCCGAAGGAGGACTTTTCGGCTGGTGATCGTGCGGGGGGTGAGGGACTCCAGCTTCTCCGGGAGCGCCGCATTTATATCTTCGTCAGCAAGCTCTGCCAGCAGCAGCTTCCCCGTGGCACTGGCATGCGCGGGGAAAGTTTCGCCGACGTAGAGGTGGGACGCATTGAGGTACCGGGAGCCTGATGCTTCGGCGATGACGTCGTAGGATGTTTCGTCCCGGATCATGGCGAAGCTGATTGTCTCGTTGAGCTTCGCGGCATACTCGTCCAGGATGGGCTGGATCCTGGCCGCTGCACCGGTGTGCGGGTCGGCCAGGCGGCCCAGTCGAGCCATCTGCCAGCCCAGCAGGTAACGGTTGTCCACACGGTCAACAAATCCGGTCTGTTCAAGGCTCAACAGCAGGCGGAAGGCTGTTGGCCGTGTCATCCCCACGGCATGCGCCAGCTCTGTGACTGTGATGCCCTTGCGGTGGCGGCCAAGTTCACTGAGCAGCACGGTTGCCTTGACCACGGATTTGTTAGTCAGGTCGCCGGATTCGACCGAAGCAGGCTCGACCTCCTCCGCCCCCTGCGCGTCCATGTCTGTTTCCCTTGCCACATCAGCCCCCGGTTCGCTTCACATCTCAGGGCCAGCCGGCCCGGAATGGTGTGTTCACCATCCTATGCCTTTCACCTTTCGAACAGGGCGTTCAAGCGCGGCGGTCATGGGTTAGCTTGAGAGGTTCGGAGCCGGCCCGCGCCGTATCGTGCCGTGGAAGTGTCGGGTGCGGGAGTTGGTGCGCCACTGGTCCTTTGCCGCTCCGGACCGGGGGCCCGACCGTTCCCGGTTGGGCCCCCGGCGCTGTATTTCCCTACCGCCCGGCGGGGGCTGCTGTTGAAGGTGTCAGCAGCATGGTCGCGGTGTCGAGCCGCTCGTTACTGTCCTGCCCCTGGACAAGGGCCACGGCCTCCTCGCGGCTGGCTACTACCGGCACCGAGCCCAGGAGCGGCCGCGCGGCGGACTCGCGCATCTTCATGACCGCCACCAGCGCGACGGCGGAGAAAAACATGATGTAGAACGCCGGCGCATAGGAGTTGCCGGTGACTTCTACGAGGACCTGGCTGACCAGTGGCGTGGTGCCGCCAAAGATGGAGATGGATAGATTGTGAGTGACGCCCACACCACCGAAGCGGGAGGCGGTCGGGAAGAGTTCCGACATGACCGCACCGGTCAGCGCGAGGAAGAAGGCGCTGGGCAGCATCACCAGGAACATTGCCAGATAGAGGGACCACACCGTTCCTACGTGCATAAGGAAGAAGGCGGGCAACAGCAGGATGATGTTGCCGATGGCGGCCATGGCATAGATCGGGCGCCGGCCAATACGGTCCGACCACCGCCCGACCACCGGGATCAGGATGGCCTGGAGCACCAGCACAACCACTGCGGCCACGGCAGTGTGCACCGCCGGCGACCCGACCTGTGTTTCCAGGTACGTGGGCATATAGCTCGTGAGCATGTAGGAAGACGTTCCGTCAGCAGCAATAAGTGCACAGCCCACGAGGATTTGAGGCCAGTAGAACTTCAGAATGTTCGGCAGGTTGTGCCGGACGAAAATGGGGTTGACGTCTTCATGCTCGGTCTTTTGACGGGCAACCTGGAAACTGGGTGATTCCGGAATACGGCTGCGCAGCGAGATCGCGACAATACCCAACGGCAGGGCGAGCAGGAACGGAATGCGCCAGCCGCCGTCGAGCATTGCGGATTCGCCCCACGCGGAGGTCGTGGCGGCGGTCGTCACGGCCACGACGCCGGCGCCTGCCGCGAAGCCGAGCATCGAACCGGAATTCAGCAGTGCCGTCATGAAGCCGCGGCTCCGGTCCGGTGAGAACTCCGCAATGTACGTTGCGGCCCCGGAATACTCGCCACCTGTGGAGAACCCCTGCAGCATCTTCAGCAGGTAGAGGGGAATGATGACCCACAGGCCGACCTGCCCGGCTGTCGGCAGCAGGCCGATGGTGGTGGTCGCCGCGGCCATGAGGGCCATCGTGAAGAAGAGCACCTTGCGGCGCCCGATCTTGTCCCCCAAAGGACCGAGGATCATTCCGCCCAGCGGGCGGACAATGAACGAGACGGCGAAACCCAGAAGCGTGACAAGCAGGCCCATGCGTGCGTCCATGCCCTCAGTGAAAACTGAGGTCATGGTGACAGCAAGGTAGCCGTAAACTCCGATGTCGTACCACTCAATGAAGTTGCCAACTCCGGCCCCGATCTGGGCCTTTCGCAGTTCGCGATTATCGACGATGATGCAGTCGTCGGTCCGAAGTCGACGTGCCGGTTTGGGCACCACCGAACCTGTCTTCCCGTGGTCAATGAACATCTTTGTCCTTCTTTCTTGGAAACGCGAAGTGCGATTCATAACGGCCTAGCTTCAGCACTGGTGCCCGTCACGAAGAACGCGACGAACTGGGGACCGGCTTAACAGCTGTGTTCACCGTGGGCTACTCGTGGTTCGTCCAAAGTCCGAATCGAATCGTGCAAGTCCGAATCGAGCGGACGCCGGAGGTATCAGCACGGCGACGGGGAAGCGTGAATTTTAGATACGCCCGTTCATCCTTCGAACGTAGTGGTCAAAAATATGGCATACGCCACACGGTGTGTCAAGAGTTACCCTCCTCCGTAACTTCATCAGATTCAGCTCTTGACAGTGAGCTGACTAACACCCTAAATTGAACGCAGTGTTCATTTAGTGAACGTTCAATTACTGTTACGGCTTTGTCCGGCACGAGTCCAAGGAAGCACCGCTGCCATGAAAAATGAACCCCTCAGCCTTTTCGCTTTTGACATCTTCGCCCCCGCGCACCTGACCTCCGGGTCCTGGCGCACTGAGGGTGACCAGGGCCACCGCTACACCGATTTGCAGTACTGGACCGGCATCGCGCAGATGCTGGAGAGCGCCGGCTTCGACGGGATCTTCTTCGCCGACAACGTCGGATACCACGACGTCTACCGCGGCAACGGCGACGCCGCCCTCCGTGACGCCGCCCAGTTCCCCATCAATGACCCCACCGTGCTGATCAGCGGCATGGCTGCCGTCACGAAGCACCTGACCTTCGGCGTCACCGTCTCGGCAACGTATGAGCCCCCTTATCTGCTGGCCCGCAAGTTCAGCACGCTGGACCACCTCACCTCAGGCCGCGTCGGTTGGAACATTGTTACTTCCTACTCCGAGGCCGCCGCGCGGAACATGGGCAAGGAGCAGCAGCTCACACCGGCAGAGCGTTATGACATGGCCGATGAGTACATGGACGTGGTCTACAAGCTCTGGGAAAGCTCCTTCGAGGAGGACGCCGTGGTCCGCGACGCCCAATCCGCCACCTACGTCGACCCGTCAAAGGTGCATCAGATCCAGCATTCCGGCGAGCACTTCACGGTCCCCGGCTTCCACCTGTGCGAACCCTCCCCGCAGCGCACCCCGGTGCTGTTCCAGGCCGGAGCTTCCGCGAGGGGCATGGAATTCGGCGCCAAGCACGCTGAAGTGGTGTTCCTCCAGGGCACGTCGGTGGAAGGCACCCGGCGTTCGGTGGACAAGTTCCGCCGGGCGGTGGCAGATGCCGGACGCGACCCCCGCGAGATCAAGATTGTCATCCTGCTCACCGTCGTGGTGGCACCCACCGATGAGGAAGCCCAGGCCAAGTACCAGAAGGCTGTAGACAACGCACCCATCGACGGGATCCTGGCACGCTTCAGCGGCTGGACGGGCATCAACATGGCCGAATACGAGCTCGACACCCCCCTGCGTTCCGTCGGAACCAAGGCAGGACAGTCCATGGTGGACATGTTCTCCAAGGCCGACCCGGACCGGGACTGGACCCCGCGCCAGATCGCCGAATACCTCGCCGTCGGTGGTACCGGATCGACCGTCATCGGTTCCCCGGAAACCGTCGCAGCGGAACTGCGCCGCTGGCGCGACGAAGCCGACATCGACGGCATCAACCTCAGCTACACCACCAAGCCCGGCGGCTGGGAAGACTTCATCGAACTGGCCCTTCCCGAGCTCCGTGCCCAGGGCGTCATCGCCGAGAAACGCGACGAGGACCGGGAACCGGTCACCCTGCGCGAAAAGATCTTCGGCCAGAAATACACGCTGGAGGGCCACCCGGCCACGGCACAGCGCACCAAGAACCTCAGCGAAACCGCGCGCTAAGCGCAGCTGCCACAACGGAATTATCAATGAAGGATCCTTCAATGACTGAACAAACTGACATCGTCGTCATCGGAGCCGGCCTGGCCGGCCTGATCGCTGCGCGGGAGCTGGGCAACCGTGGCCACAAGGTTGTTGTCCTGGAAGCGCGCGAGCGTTTGGGCGGCCGCCTGTACACCGAGCGCCGGCTGGGCCAGAACCTGGAACTTGGCGGCAACTGGCTGCACTGGACCCAGCCCCATGTCTGGGCCGAGGTCACCCGCTACGGCCTGGAGGTCTCCCGCGGCCCGCGCGCGGAAGAAACGTACTGGCTTGCGGGCAACGAAGTCCGCCGCGGCAATATCGATGACTTCATGAAGCTGATCGATCCCGGCATGACGCGGCTGCTCGAAGACACCATGAAGTGGCTCCCCCGCCCCGATGCGCCGCTGACGGTGGAGAACCTGGCCGAAGCCGACCAGTACAACCTGCAGGAAATGCTGGACAAGCTGGACCTTTCCGAGGACGAGCGGAACGCCAACGAAGCCGCGTGGGTGGGACACTTCAACGCACCCCTGGACCAATGCGCCTACGTCAACGCCCTGCGCTGGACCGCCGGGGCCTCAGGGCACTGGCACCTGATGCACGAAGCCTCGGCAATCTTCCGCCTAAAGAACGGCAACGACACACTGGTGAACGCGATCGCCGAGGACACGAACGCAGAGATCCGCCTTAACGCCCCGGTTACTTCTGTACGTCACAGCACCGCCGGCGCCACTGTTTATTTCGGCGACGGCCAGGAAATCCACGCCAAAAAGGTGGTCATCACCCTGCCGCAGAACATCCTGCACAAACTGGACGTCGAGCCCTCCCTGTCCGAGGGCAAGCTCGCCGCCGGCCGGGAAAAGACCGCATCCCAGGGCGTCAAGGCCTGGATCAGGGTCAAAGGCCCCATCAAGCCGTTCTTCGCCTACTCCGCCCAGGACAAGCCGCTCTCGGTCATCCGCACCGAATTCGTCGGCGAGAACGACGCCGTGCTGGTGGGCTTCGGCGCCGACGCAAACCGCATCGACATCACCGATCCCCGGCAGATCCAGGACGCCATCAAGGTCTGGCGCGATGACTTGGAAGTCCTCGAGGTCACGGGCCACAAATGGGGCGAGGACCCTTACGCCGAAGAAACCTGGCAGATCCAGCGCCCCGGCCAGCTCACCAAGTACCACGCGGCACAACAGGCCAGCGAAGGCGCACTGCATTTCGCCAGCAGCGACACCGCCAACATCTGGGCCGGATTCTTCGACGGCGCCATCGAAAGCGGCCTCCGCGCAGGCCGCACCATCCACGCAGAGCTGAAGGCCGCAGCACCGGAAGGACAGTCATGACCGCCACCGCCGTTGCCCCCAGGACCATCGACACCGACCGTTACCGTGCGGTCATGCGGCACCTGCCAACAGGTGTGGCGGCCGTCTGCTCCACCGATCCGGTGACCGGCATTCAGAACGGCATGATCGTGGGCACGTTCGCGTCCCTGTCGATGGAGCCGGCGCTGGTGACGTTCAGTGTCATGCACTCCTCCAGCAGCTGGCCGAAGATCTCCGAAGCCGCCACCTTCAGCGTCAGCCTGCTCGCCGAGGACCAGCAGCAGGTGTGCCGGGCACTGTCCGCGAAGGGCGAGGACAAACTCAGCTCCGTTGGCTGGTCCGAGTCGGAGCGGGGCACCCCCCACCTCCACGGTTCGCTGGCCTGGTTCGACTGCCGGGTTGAACAGCAGTTCACAGCCGGGGACCACATCGTTGTCATCGCCAGCGTGCTGGACATGACACCCGCTGAGCGGGCCTCCACCCCGCTCATCTTCCACGGTGGCCGCTTCGGAAGCTTCCGCGAAGCTGCCTAGCCCCGACACCCCCTTATCTAAGGACACCTGACATGGATATCACCCCAGCCAGCACCACGGTCCTAGCCGACATCACACCCGCCCACTACCGCCAGGTCCTGGGCAAACTCCCTACCGGCGTCACGGCCATCACCGGCGTCAACGACGACGACGAGAAACTCGGCCTCGTGGTCGGCACCTTCCAATCCCTCTCACTCGATCCGCCGCTGGTCATGTTCTGCGTGGACAAGTCCTCCTCCAGCTGGCCCAAGCTGCGCAAACTGCAGAAGTTCACCGCCAACATCCTTTCCGATGACCAGATCAGCATTTGCCGGTCCCTGTCCCGGAAAGGCCCGCAGAAGTTCGAAGGCCTGCCCTGCACCGCGGGCACCCTGGGCACCCCGCACCTGGACGGTGCCACCGCCTACATTGACTGCGTTGTCACTGCCGAGGTGGTGGTGGGAGACCACTACATGGTGGTGGGCGCCGTGACCAACATGGAGGAAGGATCCGGCGACGCATTGATCTTCCGGGCCGGCAAGTTCGGACAGTACCTTCCCATCGATATCCCCGCACCCGCCGAGCAGGCAGCGCCGGCATCCGTAACCGCATCAGTACCGGCAAGGAGCCCATCATGACCCGCCAGCAGAGTATCCTCGACGCCTGGAACCGGGCCTGGGGCGACGGCGATCTGAGCGCCTTCGAAAAGTTGCTCGCACCGGACTACGTCCGCCGGTCCAAGTCCGGCAGCGAAGACTACGCCACCTTGCGGAAGACCATTGAAGCCACCCACGCGGCCTTCCCCGACACCACCACCGAGATCCTGCACATCCTCGAGGACGGCGCCACCGCCGCGATCCACTGGCAGACCAAGGGAACCCACCAGGGCGAGTTCATGGACGTACCCGCCACCGGCCGCACCATCACCGTTTCCGGCGCCTCCTTCCTGCGTTTCGACGGCGACAAGCTGGCCGAGGAATGGGTGGTGTGGGACCCCCGCGAACTCCTCTCCGCACTCGGGATCTGGCACCTGGGCCCGGGCAACGCCTGACCCGAAACTCTTCCACCAACTTTTACCGCCCAGGAGGCGCCATCATGACACTTCACGGACATTCCCTCATCGCAGGACAACCCACCGCGGGAATCAGCGGTACCACCTACGGAATCAACCCGGCAACCAGCGAGCAGCTGGAACCGGCCTACACCCTGATCAGCGACGACCAGCTGCGGACAGCCACCGAAGCCGCCGCCGACGCCTTTGACTCCTTCAGCGCCCTCGAACCCGAACAACACGCCCGGTTCCTGGACTCCATCGCCGAAAACATCGAAGCGATCGGTGAAGAACTCATCGAACGCGCATCCACCGAAACCGGGCTGGGACTGGACCGCCTCCGCGGCGAACGCGCCCGCACCGCCGGCCAGCTGCGGCTCTTCGCAGAGGTAGTGCGCCAGGGCGATTTCCGCGGCGTCCGCATCGACCCCGCCGTACCGGACCGGGCACCGCTCCCCCGCGCCGACATCCGGCAGCGCCAGATACCTTTGGGCCCGGTTGCCGTCTTCGGCGCCAGCAACTTCCCGCTGGCCTTCTCCGTCGCCGGGGGCGACACCGCGTCAGCCTTCGCGGCAGGCTGCCCCGTGGTGGTCAAGGCCCACAACGCCCATCCCGGTACCGCCGAACTCGTGGGCCAGGCCATCGCTAAGGCGGTCAAGGACCTGGGCCTCCACCCCGGCGTGTTCTCCCTGGTCTACGGCTCCGGCGCCAGCATCGGCCAGGCCCTGGTGGCAGACCCGAACATCACGGCGGTCGGGTTCACCGGATCCCGCGCCGGTGGCACCGCACTGATGCGCACCGCCGCCGCCCGGCCCGAGCCCATCCCGGTCTACGCCGAAATGTCCTCGATCAACCCGGTCTACGTTTTCCCCGGAGCCCTCAACGGCGCCGCCGAAGACGTCACGGTGCTGGCCAGGCAGTACGTCGCCTCGGTGACGGGCAGTTCCGGGCAGCTCTGCACCTCCCCGGGCCTGATCTTCGTTCCCGCCGGCGAGGCAGGCGACCGGTTCGCTGCCGCCGTCACCGACGAAATCACCCCACTCTCCGGGCAGACCATGCTCAGCGGCGGGATCGCCTCGGCCTGGCACCACGGCCACGACGCACTCGAGGCCGCCGCCGACGTCGAACTCCTCGGCCGGGGCCAGCAGGGCCCCGGCGAGAACGCACCGGCACCGGCGGTCTTCAGTTCCGAACTGGACGTCTTCACCGGAAACCCGGTCCTGCACGAGGAAATCTTCGGCGCGGCCAGCCTGGTGGTCCGCTACAAGGGCGTCGAGGACCTGGTTCAAGCAACCGGCAAGCTCGACGGCCAACTCACAGCCTCGCTGCATGTCACCGAAGAGGACTACGCCGCGGCCGCACCGCTCATCCCGGCGCTGGAACGCAAAGTGGGCCGGATCATCATCAACGGCTGGCCCACCGGCGTTGAAGTCGGCCACGCGATGGTCCACGGCGGCCCGTACCCGGCAACCTCCGATTCAAAAACAACCTCGGTGGGCACCCTGGCCATTGAACGGTTCCTCCGGCCCGTGGCGTACCAGAACTTCCCCGAGCAGCTAAGGCCCGCACCCCTGCAGGACGCCAACCCCTGGAACGTCAACCGCCGCATCGAAGGCAAGCCGGAACAGGACTAGTTCCACCCGTCCCTCCCCCAAATCTTCCGGCCCCGGACAAACCTCTCGCAACCGAGGCGTCCGGGG
>JBDTQQ010000035.1:0-10983 GCA_039932075.1 Pseudarthrobacter sp.
CAGGGGTCAGGGCCGCGTCAACGCCGATGGCGGGGACCTCGACCCGGACCGGCACAGAGGCGGGCAAAGCCGCATCCGGGGCCGCAGGAACAGCCGCGGAAGGCGGGATAGGCGGTGCCGGTGCATTGACCGGGTCCGTTAATGGCGCTGGCGCAGGGCTGCTGGCGTCAGGGACCGGCGCCCTGGCCGGCGCGCTGGCCGAGACAGTGCTGGTGCCGTCCGGGACGGGTGGTTCGGCGTGGAGGCCGAGGCCGATGGTGGTGATGCCGCCAGCCAGGAGCAGCGCGGCCGCCGCGGACGCGATGGTGCGTCCGCGGCGGCTGCTGTTCTCAGTTCCCATCAGGTCCCTGAACTTCCCTGTGCTTTCTCAGGCCTTAGGCTGCCATCTTGCGGCGGAGTGCGTAGGCTCCGCCGGCTGCCAGGACGAGGCCGCCACCGGCGGCGAGGAGGCCCATGTCAGGTCCGGCAGGGGCCGGGGTGGTGATGCCGGTGCCGGGGGCGCCGGCGGGCATTGCTTTCAGAGTCCCGCACAGGGCCGGTGACGTGGCGGCCAGGGGGAGAGAGGGTACCAGGTCGCTGGGAGCTTTCTGGGCTGCGTCGGACAGGGTCGCAGGGTCCAGACCGTGGACGACGACAACGGCGGTGCCGGCCTTGAGCGAATCAGCGGTCTTCGCATCCAGGGTGAAGGTGCGGTTGTAGGTGTAGGAGGCGCCCATTCCGGCGACCTTCAGATCGGTGCCGGCCGCGGGACTGGTGTCACCGCTGGTGGACAGGGTCGCGCCGATCCCGCCGTAGGCCGGTGCGCCTTCGGTGGTGCTGATCACGCCGTCCTTGTTGGTGTCGGCGGACATGTCCGGGCAGGTGCCCTTCGCGCCAATGTGGATGTGCTGGACGTGCGGGTACGGGCTGCCGTTGAACATCGCGGCGAGACCGGAGACTTTCTCGGTGACCGTTGCCTGGTCACCGCTGACGGTGATCATGACAGTTCCGGAGGCGTTGCTGCCGTTGATCGCGGCGAGATTCGCCTGGTAGTTCATGTTGTCCGCGGCGAGGGCGGGGCTGGTGGAGAGTGCGAGGGCGCCCAGGGCCAAAGCCGGGGCAATCAGGAAAGCGGATTTCTTCATGACTGGTTTCCTCCAATACGAATGAACGTTCCCCTGATGGGCCCGCTCATGACTGTGACAGTAAAGGTTCGTTGTGCTCCACGTCACGGATTGGTGGAGGTGTTAGAAAAATTGCCGACCGCTCCGTAGCTCCCAACTGCTCAACCACCTGAGGCCCCCGTGGGGTGGGGCCTGGCTCTCGGCAGGGGCAGGAGGTGCTATTCGGACCAGCAGGCCAGCACGGTGGTGGCGACCTGGTACGCGAACGCGGCGCGGGAGACCTGGTGCGGTCCCAGCGTTTCCGGCAGGGCGGCCGCGTTGACGGTCAGGACGAAGCTGTCCTTAACGAAGACAGCGGAAGCAGGGGTTTGGAAGGCCGGGAAGCCCAGGTTCGCCAACCCTTCGATCGGCGCGGCCGCAACCGCGGTCTGCTGCAGATCCTGAAGATAAGCACGTGCGGCATCCGGGTTTGCGGCTTCCTTGACCGACAGCACCAAAGGACCGCCTGGCAGAGTGTAGGTGCAGGTGTAGAGCTTGTCCGCCCAGGACGCTGCGGTGCCCGGGGCAGAGGGGAGGGCCAGGATCCGGACGATGTTAGCCCGGGTTTCCTCCCCGCACACCATCACCGCCGCCGCCGAGGGCCCACCCGCCGCGGCAACGGGACTATCGGAGGGCGGTTGCGCTGCCGGCGCTGGTGGCGAACCAGCACCGGCCGGAACCTCGACAACCACCGGTGTGCCCGGCTGGCCCGCGGAGTTATCCGGGCCGGATCCGCCGCCCGCCCCGCACCCGGCCAACACCAGCATCGATAATGCGGCAAGAACCGACACGATCCTCCGGCCCCGGACAGGCCCCGGTAGCTGGCTTCTGGTTCCCATCAACACACCTTCCAAAAATTTTACTTTGTTGACACATTCTCGTCCCTGCACCGGGGATTCGTCGCCGGGACGTCACCGGACCGGTCAGAAAAAACCGTCACGCCGGAAGACGTAGGTGAGGGGGTACCCGGGGCCGGAGGTGACAGGTTGGGCTGGCGCGGCGACTGGAGCAACAGAACGCAGCGCCGGCAACGCCGCCGAACTGCTCCGGCTCCATCAGGACCCGGAAGATCCTTCAGCTCATCAATGTCTGGGACATCATCACCGCCCGGATTTCGGCACGCCCAGACGCTTGTCGGCCCCAAGCGGCCATGTCAGCGAACCAGGACAGGCCATCCTTTGTGGCCGCGGTCACGAATTATGGGCATGAACTATTACAGCCCGGCGGCGCAGGAACGGGTCAAAGACGCCGCATATGATGCAGTGGAAAAAGTCCTCACCGGCATGTTCGAACCGTTGAGCAGACAAGCCATGACCGCGCGCTGGAACCAGGCCATTGAAGCCATGGCCAAACACCTCGAAGCGCAGGACAACGGCTCCGAATAAACCGCCCGGTCCCGCAGCCCGCGTCGCCCCCGGCTTCCGCAATCCACAGGTCACCTGAAAGGGGCCCCGGCTTGTGAGCCCGCGTTGTTCGGGCCTAGATTTGGGCATGACCATTTCTCCCGAACACGAGCTGCTCCTTGAGCTGCAGGACCTGATCATCGGCACGGGATCGGTGGCTGACTTTCTCGGCGGACTCTCCGTCATCGCCGCGTCCTCACTCAGCAGGGCAGCCGGCACAACCATCGAGTGCGGTGTCACACTCAAAATCAACAAAAAAACCACAACTGTTGGCGGCAGCACAGAGCATGCCATCCACCTTGACAAGATTGAACAGCAGGTGGGTGAGGGGCCCTGCATCGAGGCGTTGAAGGTGAAAGCCCCCATGCTCTTGGCAGACGTCCGGACGGACACCCGCTGGCCTACCTATCAGAAACACCTGCTCGAGGAAGGTGTCCTGAGCGCCCTTGGTGTGCCGATGGATCTCAGTGAGGGCACGAGCGCTGCCCTGAACTTCTTCGCCTCAACCACTGCGGTGTTCACCGAGGCCACCATCGGTGAGGCAGCTAAATTCGCCCGAGTGGCCCGCAGCGCCGTCCTGCTTTCCGTCAGGGTGGCCACCGCTGAAGGGGCCGCGGACGACCTGAGCGCGGCAATGATCAGCCGCACCGCCATCAACCTGGCGTGCGGCATCGTCATGGGCCAGAACCGCTGCACCCAGAGCGAAGCCATGGACATCCTGATCAAGGTCTCCAGCCACCGGAACCAGAAGCTGCGGGACGTTGCCGAGGAAATCGTCATGAAGATCTCGGGCCAGGAACCCAGCACCTACTTCGACATGTAAGTCCCGCCCTCTTCGGCTAGGAGGGCGCTTTCGTCTTCCTGTTTGCCTCATGGGCTTGGCGATGGGTCGACTCAGGCGACCTGGAGAAAGTCTTCGAGTAAGACGACTTCGAGGCCGGCAGCAAGCTGAGCCTGCCGGAAGGCTGCCATGTCTGCGGCGAACTCGGGGCGGAAATGCATCAGGACGATATCGCCGGGGCGCAGGGCGTTGCCGACCTGGTAGTCCATGTGGCCGCCGTTGGCCTTAGCTTCCCAGGTGATAATGGCCTTCAGGCCGGCGTCGGCGACGGCTTTGCGCATGACGTTGGAGTACGCGCCCCCCGGAGGGCGGAAAAGGGTGGGCCGCCGTCCGAACTGCTGCTCGGCGTAGGTTTGCATTCCGGTAATCTCGGCCAGTTGCTGGCCGTAGGACATTTGCCGGACCATGTTGATGTTGTGGCTGATGGTGTGGTTCTCCACAAGGCTGCCCTGGGCCTGGAAGGCTTTGAAGAAGGCAGGGTTGTCCTGGACAAAGTTGCGGGTCAGGAACAGGGTGGCGGGAACACCGGATTCTGCCATGAGCGCGGCCGTCTCGGGGGTCTTGGTGATTCCGTCGTCGATAGTGAGGAAGACCACCGGGTGCTGGGTTTGGATTCTAGTGATGACCGGGGCTAGTCCGTTCTGAGCCGGAGGAAGACGGTAATCGGGTGTGAATCTCCTCCTGCTCTGCTTGGACGGTGTTGGCGACGGCGTCGCGGTGGCGCTGCCCAACGATGCCGCCGCAGCCTGAACCGGATCACCGGGTGGCGGCTCAGAAACTGCAGTCTCTGGTCCAGCACAGGCGCTTAGCCCTGCCGCGAAGGCGGCGCCGATCGCAGTGAGGGCGGCGCGGCGCCCAACAGGTGCTGAAATGCGGAGTGAGGGATCCAAACACATAATGATGCTGCTTTCGGGGAGGGCCTTCCTGCCTCATCATGGCATGAAGGCAGTGCCTTTTTGTGCGATCAGGTGACGCAGGGTTGAACGCGTCGATTTGCCCGGGCCCGCGGGGCTTCACGGGTCCTCCCCTGCAGATGATTTCAGCGGTCTTGAGGTCGGCGTGGCCGAGGATGCAGATGATGCCAGGAACGCCGGTCTCCACGTCACCGCACCATGGCGACGCCCTGTGTTAGGTCCGGGTGCTTCCCCGGGCAGACGCCGCAGTCTTTCGGGTGCCCAGGATTACGCGCCTTACCAGTGCCAGGCCTTCTCCGAGGCTGACAGCCGGGAGATAGGCGCGGGTGACGGCGTTGCCGATGGTGGGAAGGGCGGCAGCGTCCGGGTAGAGCATGTAGAGCGGCTCGTAACGGGGCTGGAATTTCGCTTTGAATGCCAGGAGGGACCTGAACCCGTAGATCGGTTCCAGAGTCGCGCCCAACCAGTAAAGCAACCATTCGAGACCCCCCGCGCCCGGGGGCGCTGCTGTTGTTGGCCGGGGTTCGTCGGTGCTCGCCCACGCCAGTGGCGCCCCCGAGAGGCTGATGAACTCATAGCCTTCCTTTTTGAGGCTGAGCACGGCGGAGGCTATGAGAAATTCGGTGGCGGGGCGGAAGCCGCTGCTGCGGCGACGCATAAAGTCCAGCGTCCAGCCAACGACATTTCCGTTCCGGTAGACAGGCAGCCACGACGCGATTCCGTGGACAAGGTGATGATCGTCGACGGCGAGCAGGCACCGGACTTCGGGGTCCTGGAGTTCGTCCAGGCTCCCCAACGTAAATCCCATTTCGGGTATCTTCTTATCCGCGACCCATTCTTCGGAGATCTGCTGGATCTGGGCTTGGAGGGGCAGTGAAGCGCTACTGTAAGTTATCCATTCGGCTCGTATGCCCGCTCTTGCCGCCCTGTTCATCGCGGTACGGACGTCCTGGAACCTTTTCCCCTGGAATGACACAGAGTCCAAGGAGAGTACTGTCTCCTGCGCAATCTGCACCGATCCCCATCCGAGCGAAACCGCATGGTCCCTCAGTCTCCGGTCCACGGAGTAGAAGCACGGCGTCCAGCCGTGTTCGCGGCCAAACCGGGCAAACTCGGAGAGCGCTGTTCCCCTCCCGCTTTCCGGCCCGACCGGCCCGCTGAGTGTCAACGCGACCCCGGAGATGACACGGTAGGCGACGAAACTCTCCGTGGTATTGGAGAACCAATAGGTATTGCCCGTCCACATGGTCATCCACGACAGGGATCCACCTCCGTGTTTTGTGAGGATCGCGCGGGCGCGGTCCTCGCCCCGATGATGGGCTGGATCCGCGCGCAGGAATGACTTGATGACCAGCACACCCGTAACGGCCCAGAACGTGACCCCGACGCCCTCGTAAAGCAGGACGGCGGCCGGGTTTTCGGGAGAGAACGCCGGAGCTCCACCCATCGCTTGAGCCAGGGGAAGAAACCTGTCCGCAACATTTGCAAGCAGCTCAGCCGGACCTGGAACGGGGGAGAAATCCTGGGCCAAAGCCAGCCCGACCCCGACGTAAACTGCGCTCAGAACAACCGCCGTTGCAGCAAGACGAATGCCGAGGCGCCGATACGTTCCCGGCGGGGCCGCGACCGGGAAGAGTTTCCGGGTCATCAGCAACACGAGGGTCAGGACGACGGGTAGGAACAGTGGCAGCAGTGCTGTAAACGGGTGCGGATACCCGCTTCTTCCCACGGCAGCCATGATCCCTCCGGCCGCGCGGGCGCCCGGCGTCGGTTGCTGAAGGACTCCGTTGACGGTGATAACGGCAAGCACAGACAAACTGAGCTGAATCAGCACCGCCGCCGCCCAGGCGAAGCGACGTCCGCGCCTCAGACCATCCGCGAGCGTCAGCAGCAGAAACGAGGGAAGGATCGCCATAAAGATTCCGCCGGCCCCGGCACGCAGTTGCAGCTGGGCCGCTGCGCATTCCTTGCCCTCGCCCGGGTCGCTGCAAATGCCCTGGAGCGACTCGGGATCCACGGGCTGGATAGTGGTGAACAGGAAACGCAGGATAGACAAGGGCCCGGCTGCGTGCGGCACCAGGCCCGCCACTACCGGCCCGACAGCCGAGACCGCTACGAGAAGCGCGATCAGGACACGGCCCTCGTGCCGGGAGCTGACCGGACGCCCGAGGTACGTCCGTCTGCGGAGCATTACCGGTCCCAGAATTGCGCCCGCAACGGCAGCAGCAAGTCGGACCAGATCGGCAAAGCCGCCGCTGTAGAGAGCAAGCAGCAGTAATAAAGCGAAGACGACCAATCGGATCCGGCGCCGCCAAAGGGTTGGCATCGCGGATGTTGCGGCGATGCCGACGCCGGCAATGAAGGCGCTGGGGCCTATGTAGTGATGTCCGCTCATTTCCCGGGTCCAGCTCCCCATCACCGCCCGGGCAAGGGCCACAAACGCGACGGCCACTCCGATACTGGTGACCTGGAAAACCAGGGCGGACGCCGCAAATTTCAGGCTTCCCATTCGGCGTTCAAGGGGGATGCCGACAGCAAGCACCATAATCGTTGCCACCATATATCCGGCCAGATTCCGCTCCCAGAACGCGGATGTGAGCAGGGTCCACCAGTGGGCAGGGATTGAATGGGAAGTAGCCGCCACCTGGGAGCGCAGCGATCGCCCGGGCCCGGAGAGAAGGCTGGAGGACAATGCGCCCGCAGTCCAGAAAACGACGACAAAACCTAACGTAACCGGCGCACGGTGCAACAGCCCGTACCACTGCCGGGGGTGCAGGCCACTGCGGCCCCCGGTCACGAGAGACAGCGTCTGCACCTAGCTGCACTCCTTTCATGGCCGGACAACGTCGTCCGGTCAGTGTGCGGCACCACTGATTTGGTCCAGTGGAAAACCTCCGCCCGCGTACATCGGCGCCCACGAACGAAGGCGTTATATCATCCCTGCTTCTTGACGCCGGCGAACGCGTACGGCAACGAACTCAACTACGTCCATGCAAGGTCCTCTAGGAAGCTGGTTTGGCGCGGGCAGGGTGGAAGAGAAGCTGATGTGTGGAAGGTTCCCACCTCGTCACCACTCCCTAGTGAACGACTAGACCGAGCCTCGAAACACGAGTAATCGATACTCGTTCCTTGTGGAAGCGATACTTGCTTGTGCCTGCACGTAGTGCCTGGTCAGCTGCCCGCTTCGACTTCCCGACTCTTTTACATTATTTTGAAGATGGTCCATCCGACGGCCGTGACCGGGACTGCCAGCATTTGCCCCGGGTGAAGGGAACGTCATTACCTTGACCTGGACAGCAGGGGCCCTCATTCTGGTTACCTAATTGCTAGAGCCGAAACGGGGCCCGACCATGAACATCACCCGCGCAACGTCAATGCTAAACCGTTTCCGCTATCCGCTGGCCGCCATTGCAGCAATGCTGTTGGTGCTCCACGCGTTCCCGGCGGAAGCTGCAACAGCCCCCGGCCCGGGCAATGACGTCTCATGGCCGCAGTGTGGCAAGGCGCTCCCCAAAGGCCAGACCTTTGGCATCGTTGGCGTCAACAATGGCCTGGCGAACACCTCTAATCCCTGCCTCGCTACCGAGCTGTCCTGGGCCGGTTCGTCAACGGGCGCTGCCGGACAGCCCAAGGCCGCGCTCTACGTCAACACCGCTAATCCGGGCTCAGCTGGCTCGTAGGAATGGGAAAAGCTCGCCGCCCGGTCCGTCCGGGTGGTTGAAGGCGCCGTGGCCTTGGTTGACGCCCTGGATGGTGTCCTCGCGGGGGTCACGCTCCGCCAGGGTTCGCGGTTCTCCGTGGACGCGCTGGCTGTGGGATCACGGATGGAAGCCAGGTCCGCGCTGCTGGAATCACTCGGCCTTCATGTCCAGCTGCACCCGTCCGGAGCCGGACGGTTCATCGAGACCGACGCCATGGGCGGCGCGACGGCCGTCCCCGGCGTGTATGCGGCGGGAAATGTCACCAACCTCATGGCCCAGGTGGTCACCGCCGCGTCCGAGGGTGTGATGGCCGGCGCGAGGATCAACGCCGACCTCATCGAAGAGGAAACCCGCTGGGCTGTTGCGGGGCGGTTCGGTCCCTTCTCGGCCGCCTCCGAAGCAGCCGTGTCCAATATGGTGCTGAGTGGGCGGCGTCACGGCATCGCAAGGTAGGGTTTCGGACATGGAACTCCGACTCGAGGTTGTGCAGGTGCCCGTCTCCGATGTGGACCGTGCCAAGGCCTTCTACACTGACCAGCTCGGCTTCGTGCTCGATCACGACGTCGAACACATTCCCGGGATGCGCGTCGTCCAGCTCACCCCGCCGGGCTCTGCGGCATCGATTGTCATCGGCACCGGCATGACCGGCATGACCCCGGGCAGCCTTGAAGGCCTGCAGCTGGTGGTGCCGGACATGGCCGAGGCCCGGACCGAACTGGTCCGCCGCGGCGCCCCCGTCAGCGACGCGCAGGACATGGGCGGGTTCGCCTTCGCCTACTTCAGCGACCCGGACGGCAACCGCTGGGTCATCCAGGAGATCCCGCCGCAGTAAAGGCGCGAAAAACGAGTACTCCTTACTCTTGCCCTCCCTGCGGCGCCTCCCTACGATGATGCGTACCGACTCTGGGGGTTTGGCAAATGCTCATTAAACAACACTTGGCTTGGCGTGGCTCCGGCTCGGGCGCCCTGCTGGATATCCATGGCCATTCGGAGGCCGCGCTGGCGGGTTCCCTGGCGCGGATCGTCGCGTCGTCGATCGGCGGCCCTTCCCGCTGGCCGGTGGAGAGCACCGTGACGTTGGTGAGGCCGGACGGTACGCCGTGCATCGGGGCAAGTGCTGAAGGCGCCGCCGTCGAGCTTTCCGTCTGGGACCAGCGCACGGGGCAAGGCCCCACGGCGCGCGCCCTGCGCGGCCGGCTGTCCATCATCCTCAACGACCGTTGCCCGGACCCGCGCTGGCCGGAGTACTGTGGCAGCCTCACCGCGGCCGGTTACCGATCCGCTGTGGCAATCCCCCTGCCGCTGGAACGCGGTTACAGCGCTGCCCTGACCCTCTATTCCGCGACGGCGAACATGTTCGCCCCTGCCGTGGCCGCCAAGGTTCTGGTGCTCTCCGGCGTAGCGGCCAAGAGCCTCCGGCTGGCACTGAAGCACCGTGCCGATCTGGCCGTGTCCGCGGAGCACCGCGCCACTCTCGCCAGCAGCGCGGCGATCAACACCGCCTGCGGCGTGCTCATGGGGCAGAATGGCTGCTCCTACGACACCGCCCACCAGATGCTCCGGCAGGAAGCGAAGCAGCGGAACCTCACGATCCGCGACGTTGCCGAAGGCCTCCTGCAGGTTATGCCCGGCGGGATCCCGGCCAGCCACTTCAAAGCCCGGGCCTGAAGCCGGCGCGGTGTGGCTGGGCACACCCCTCCAGGCTTCAAGGCCGCGTCAACTGGACAGGCCGCGAACCAGTGCGTAGATTGAGTGGCAGACGTCACATATGTGATGGTCCCCTTTCAGCCTCGTGCAGGGCGGTCAGGCGATGTCGCTGCAGCAAGACGGCGGCCGGAATGCACGGAGCGAAAGAGAGCCAATGATGGCTACCTCGCACTTCAACCAGTTCCTTGACGAAGCCACCATTGCCGAGCTTGATACTGACTGTCCGCTGTCCGCGGATTGCCTGTACGGCCTGTATGTCAGCTGGTGCCTCCTCCAGGGTCTGGAAGCCAAGCCGGATGCCACGTTCCGCGCCGCCATGCACCGGTGCGGTGTGGATATCTACGACAGCAGGCTGCGGATGGTGGGCCCGGCCGCCATGGACTATATCCTGGCCAGCTACCCCGCAGCAGCCTGACGTGTCCATCGATCCGCATAGGCCCAGCATTCACGCGTCCGGGGAACGGGCTGGCGATTCCCGGCTCGTTTGCGCAAACTGCGGCAGCGACAGGACCTTGGCGCTGCATTCGATCACGGCCCTGAATCCACCCTCCGACGATTCGGTGGAGGTGGGATATGCCTGCACGGCGTGCAAGGTCCACTACCTTCATCAGGCAGACGTGGTGGCGCTGGCCGCCGTCCTCAACCGTGCCCCGTGTCTGGAGGACGTCCTGGTGTTCGGCGGGCGCTACATCCACTGCGGCCAACCGATGCAAACGCTCGGCTCACAAACCCGACGGCTCAGCGCGGCCGCCTACACGGACCGCGAGCCGGAGGACGCCATCGACGTCAGCCTGGAGACGCGGGTCCTGCGCTGTCCCTGCGGATTCCAGATAGAGCTCCCCGAATAAGGCTCCCCAAATGCAGGTAGCCTGTGTTCCCCTTGCGGGGCACACAGGCTACCTGGTTGGCGGGGACGCGCGGGGCGGCGCGGGACGGTCAGCGCAGAACGACTGTTCGCCCGCCGTCGAGCATTACCCGGCCTTCACAGTGCCACCGCACCGCGTTGCTGAGCGCCTTGCACTCGGCGTCGCGGCCCACCCGGACCAGGTCCTCGGCCGTGTGCGTGTGGTCCACCTCGATGACCTGCTGGGCGATGATCGGGCCCTCATCGAGCTCGGCGTTGACGTAGTGCGCCGTGGCGCCCACGGTCTTCACGCCGCGGGCGTACGCCTGGTGGTACGGCTTGGCGCCCTTGAAGCTGGGCAGGAAGGAATGGTGGATGTTGATGGCCTTGCCGGTCAGCTTCGCCGACAGCTCATCGCTGAGGACCTGCAT
>JBDTQQ010000036.1:0-10950 GCA_039932075.1 Pseudarthrobacter sp.
CACCGACAACATGACGATCTCGGGTGAAACCATTGACTACGGGCCGTGCGCCTTCATGGAGGGCTTCGATCCTGTAGCCGTCTACAGCTCGATCGATGAGACCGGACGATACGCCTACCGCAACCAGCCGCTGGTGGCCGAGTGGAACCTTGCCCGGCTCGCTGAATCGCTCCTGCCCCTCTTCCACGAGGACCAGGAGCAGGCGGTGGCCCTTGCCGTCGAAGCACTCGAAGGGTTCCGCCCGCAGTATAGTGCCGCCTGGTCCGTGGGTATGAACGCCAAGCTTGGATTCCGTGATGGGTTGGACGACGGCGTGACCTCACCGCTCGTGGACGAGCTGGTCGCTCTTCTTCAGGAGTCACGACCGGATTACACCTCGTTTTTCCGGCACCTCGGCAAAGCCGCCCGTGGCCAGGCTGAACCTGCCCGCGGCATGATGCTGGACCTGGAAGCGTTTGATACCTGGCTGGCGCGCTGGCGCGCCCTGATGCCGGACGCTGACGCCATGGACCGGGTCAACCCCATCTATATTCCCCGCAACCACCTGGTGGAGGAGGTCCTGGCGGCCGCTACGGGCGGAAACACTGGGCCGCTGGAACGGTTGATGGAAGCAGTAGCCTCCCCCTACGAGGAGCGTCCCGGTCTCGAGCGTTACGCGGCGCCCGCCCCGGAAAGCTTCGGGCCGTACCGTACCTTCTGCGGAACCTGACCCACGAACGTCGGCGGCACGCCTCTCCGGAAGCGCAGAAGCAGGCGGCCGAGCAGATGCCGGCGAAATGCGGCCCGTCTCATGCTTCAGGCTGCTCTTGGCGGCGGCCGAGAAACTCGCTAGCTCCGTAGCCGGCTGCGATGACGAGAACGCTGCAAAGCCATCCGAAGGCCAGAATGATCATGGTCCTGCGGTCTCTGTCCTCGTAGGGAGCCAACGACTGCCCGGCCACGACAACCTTCCCATCTGAGGGCCGCGTGACTATTGCCATCCGCAGTCCAGGTTCTGGCTGCCACGTCACCGCATCGAAGCCGGATGTTCGGGTGGCCTCCAGCACCCCGCGCGGCACTGCCGGGAGCTCCCCGTGAAGGGTGGCAGAGCCGGACTCCGGCCTGTCATCGGCCCCGTATACGATAACGAACACGCCACTATCGTGCGTCAGTTCCAGACGCGCTCCGGGCGCAGCTGTCGGCTCCGCCAGCTGCAAATGGGCCGCGACGGCGGCCGCGGGAGCCTCATTGGCCGAGCTTCGTCCCAGCTGCTGAAGGGCGACGTAGACACTTCCGAACACCAGCGTGACCAGAAGGACCGCCATGAGCCAGCCCACAGTTCTTCTCATGCTTAATCATCGGCCATCATCCCGTCCGAAAATGGCTGCGGCGCCGCATGTCAACGGAAACCCGGGCATTCAACCTGAATTTCCCGGATCGGGCAATATTAGGGAATCCGCGAGCTAAGAGGGACTGCGAAAATATGCCTTTGTCAAAACCGCTGCACCCGGCGTCGTGACGTCGTCCAGGTCCGGAAGCCCGCAGTCATCGCATCCTTGGTGATCTCAGCTGAGATCCAGAAGATGTAACTCTTTCCGGGGCCGCAGCGCCGGCTTCCCTTTCTTGCTTTCTTCGTCCCCGGTATGCGGGAGCTTCCCGTCGGGGTAGACAACCGTGCTGCGCTTGAAGATCCCGGCGAAGAGCGAGACGTCCACGCCGGCCACGCCGGGATGCGCCGCGATTCCCGCCATCACCGCGCGCAGCTCCGCGAGGCTCCGGGTGGCGGTCTGGACCAGGATGCGGCCCGAGACGTTGGCGGCCCAACGCGTCGCGGACAGGTCCGCAAGGTACCGTCCGGCGGCGTCCAGCGCGGTGGCCTCGGCGCGCACGGTCAGGAGGCCCTCGACGGGATACCCGATCGACGCCGGGTCGAGGATCGCGCGCACGAACACGGCACCGTTGGCGATGAGTGTCTCAAGCCGCCGGCTCGCGGTCGCCTTGGATACCCCCAGGCCGGCCGCCAGCTCCTCGATGGTGATGCGGCCGTTGGCGCGCAGGAGCTCCGCGAGGGCGCGGTTCGGCTCGTCGAGGCGCTGCACCCCAAATTCCTCGTACCCCGTGGCGAAATGCGGGAGCTCGGAGGGGCTGAGCGCCTCGTACTGGTCCACGCTGAGGAGATCCGGCCGCCAGCCAGAGACCGTGCGGTAGTACTCGAAGACCGGCTCGAGCGAGAGGTCCCGCACGCCATCGAGCGCCGCGAGCTCGCCGTACAGGAACGGGCCCACGGCGTCCCGTTCAAGGAAGAGCTCCACGATGCACTCGCTCGACCCGGACAGCGCGCTGATCCAGTGCGTCTCGGGCCGCTCGGCTAGCCACCTCCCCGCCGTCGTAATGGCGGCCGGCGCGGCAGCGACGCGGAGCATGTAGAGGTCCACGTTCCCGAACGCCGCGGGGCTCGGGAACGACTGCACACGCACCACCCCGGAGGCGAGGAGCCTGTTGCCCCGGCGGGCCACGGTGCGCTCCTGCTGCCCCAGCACCTCGGCGATGAGCCGCCACGGCGCCCGGCCGTTGCGGATGAGGGCTGCCACGATCTGGCGGTCGAGGTCGTCGAGCATGCGCTTTATCCTTCCATGTCCGGGGCCGCGGTCCCGGCAGCCTTCCCCGCTTAAGGCGGAAGTACGACGGCGGGTGGGAGCCCGCCGTCGTTCCTCACCTACTTGGCCAAGTACTCGAGCAGCACCGCAAGCGCGGCGCCGGTGCCGTTGACCACGGCGAGCTCTGCGTCGGGCGCGAACTGCGGCGAGTGGTTGCCGGCCGGGGCCTTGCCGTCGGCGAACGCCGCGGCGGGGAACGCGCCAAAAGCCCAGAAGACTACCGGGACGCCGATCGAGTCGCCGAGCCAGCCGGCGTCCTCCGAGCCCATGCCCAGCGGCGCCTCGACGACGGCGTCGGGGCCGAAGCCGGCCTGGAGCGCCGCCGTGGCGCGCGCGGTGTGCTCGGCGTCGTTGAAGAGGCGCGGAAACCGGTTGATCTCCACGATCGCTGGCTCGTCGATGCCGGAGGCGGCGGCCTCGGCGGCGACGATGCGGCGGATCGAGCCCAGGACATGGGCCCGGACGTCCTCATCAGGCGTGCGCACGTTGACGGAGAACTCGGCAGTCTCCGGGATGATGTTCTCCTTCAGGCCCGCGTGGAACGTACCCACAGTCACCACGGCCGGCGTGATCGGTGCCAGCTCGCGCGAGACGATCGTCTGGAGGCGCAGGACCATTGAGGCCGCCGCGACGATCGGGTCGAGGGATTTCTCCGGCTGCGACCCGTGGGCCTGGCGGCCCCGGACCGTGATCCGCCACGAGTCGGCGAGGCTCGCCATGTTCCCTGGCCGCAGCCAGAACTTACCCGCCTCGACGGGCATAACGTGCTGCGCGAGGACCACTTCCGGACGCGGCGCGCGGTCCCACAGGCCGTCGTCGACCATCGCCTTGGCGCCCCACGCCGTCTCCTCACCGGGCTGGAAGAGGAACACCACCGTCCCGTGCCACGTGTCCCGGTGTGCCGAGAGGTACTGCGCGGCGGCGAGGGCCGCGGTGATGTGGGAGTCGTGGCCGCAGCCGTGCATGGTGGGCGCCTCGCTACCGTCGGGCAGGGTGCCGGTCGCGGTGCTCGCATAGTCGAGACCGGTAGCCTCCGCGATGGGCAGGCCGTCCGTGTCCGCTCGGAAGCCCACCACCGGGCCCTCGCCGTTGGTCAGGAGGCCGACGACGCCGGTCCCGCCCGAGCGGAAGTGCTCGATACCGAGCTCGGTCAGCCGGGCCTCGATTGATTCGGCGGTCCGGTGCTCCACCGAGGACAGCTCCGGCGCGCGGTGGTAGCCCTTGTACATCTCGACGTGCTCGGCGACGAAGCCCGCAGGGACCTCGATACCCGTGGCGAGGGCGATGGTGTCAGTCATGGTGGCCTTTCGTGTCACTCAGGTTCGGTTCGGTTCTGCTCGCGGAGTTCGTGTCCGGAGGGTTCAGTGTCCGATGGACGACGGCGCGCCGCCGGCCGCAGGCTCGTCGGTGCGCTTGCGCGCGAACCAGGCAATCAAGATCACGGCGACGACGGAGATCGCCGTCGCATAGTTGGTGAGCGCCGGCGCGACCCGGATCACGCCATAGACCACAATGGCCGAAACCACTGCGGCAATGATGGTGGTCCGTGCGTTCTTCATCGACACGATGGCCTGGACCGTCACGGCACCGAAGACGGCCGCGAGGATGTAGAGGCGGGCCACCGCGATGAGCCCCGCCGGCAGGAGGCCCAGGAGCCAGGTGCCGAGGAAGCCCACGAGGACGATGAGCGTGATGATGTGGACGAACGCCGCACCAATGATCGCGGCGCCCGCGATCAGCTCGGCCCGGCGGGTGCCCGGCTTCTCACCGAGATCGGACTGGGCGATGAGCGCGGACGGGAGCAGCTTGTTTGCGATGTTGCCGATCATGAACGCCTGGTACATCGCGGAGCGTCCGAGGATGGGGTAGTACGAGATCGGCTCGACGACGGCGATGATGCCGAACGTTGCGAAGACGATGCCGAACGCGGTCCACACCTCCTGGCCTGTGATGCCCAGGCCCGTGCCGAACGCGGCGAAGAGCGCGGCGGCGAGGGAGACGAGGAAGCCGAGGCCCAGGGTGATGGGGCCCCAGATGGACGTGGTGCGCTCGAACTGGGCGAGCCCGTCGAGGGATGCGGTCTTTGAGGACATTGCTGGTTCTCCTGGGCTCGTGCTACTTGGCGGTGACAAGGAAGGCGGCGGCGAGGGCCACGAAGATCGCGATGCCGAGGCCCCACTCGCGCAGCCACGGCTTGTCAAGGAACTTCGCGCCGGCGATGCACAGGCCCATCGCGGCCGCAGAGACGAGGAGCACGAGGACGTGGACACCCGATTTGGTGGTCTCGGTGAGCGCGAGCGTGATGAACGCGGCGAGGATGGCGGCCGCCGGGACTACGGTCATGACGGCTGGGTTGACCTTGCGCAGCGTCTTGTCGCCCTTGGCCAGGATGGGGGTGAGGATGAGCGCCGTGAGCATCCACACCAGGCCGCCGAGGGTCATCGCGGCGAAGCCGATAGCGAAGACCTTCTGGGTGTAGGTGGGCCCGCCGAGCTGCGCGCCCTGCGACTGGGCCGCGAGGCCCGCCGCGGCGACGTCGAACGCCGCAGAGCCGACCAGGCCGATGCGGGTCAGGACGGCTGGCGTGCTGAAGAGCGGCAGGAGCGAGATCGCGACGAGGGCGACGGCGAGCGAGGGGCCGATCGCGGCGATGCCGCCGCGGCGGACCGAGCCGATGACCTGCTGGTCCGTGAGGTTGACCGAGCCGGCGGCCTTGCGGATGGCCCGCAGGTAGATGACGGACTGGAGCACGATGACCGCGAACACGGCTGCCGCACAGATCCAGAGGACGGGGTGGAAAGACACGGGGCTGATGTCGGTCGAACCCGGGTCGACGGCGAAGCGGTGCATCCGCACTCCTAGGGGTTTCAAGTGATGGGTCAGGTGTGATGCCGATCTAACATGACTGTGATCTGCAGCATTACTTATTTCTATAATGAAACGGCTTGGAGTGTCCAAAAGTCAAGTGTTTTGCTGTTACGTTGTCGATAAAGGCGAGGTGTGAGCCCACCTGACCCGGTCCGTTCAGGAGCGTCAGGTCCCGCTGAATGGTGGAGACCGTTCCTCCAACGCTCTATCACTTAATGCACGTTTTAGGCGGACGCTCTACCACTTAATGCACGCAGCGAAACTCCGTCCCGGAGCTCAAACGAGGGCCGGCGACGACCAAGACTTCATCGAGGAAATTTCGGAAGATTGGCCGGAGTGAAGCGAGGCTGACGGATGCGCCACCACTGAGGCTGTCAGCCGACGCCAAGACGATGACTGCGGTCGAGCAGTCCCTCGCCGTCTTCTTGGGGCTCGGACGCTGAATGACGACGGCGGGTCGGCCAGAAAACTGGCCGTCCCGCCGTCGTCGGACGTGTCCTGTGGGAGAGGGACTATCCCCGTGCCACCAGTCCCGGCACCCCGTCCCGGATCTCAAACGAGGCCTTCGTGCTTACCGGCGCGCCCGGCGTCGTGACGTAGTCCAGGGTCCGGAAGTCGGCGGTCATCGCGTCCTTCGTGATGCGGGTGTTCACGTAGCCGCGGTTGTCGTTGTAGAACTTCAGGTGCGGGTTCCAGGCCATCGTCGCATCCGCGGTGGGGCCTGAGCCGTTGCCGGTGTACGAGAAGATCGACGTGCACACCAGTTCCGAGCCGACCACGGGGGACGCCGGGTCCTTGTAGTCGACCTTGATGTTGTTGGCCCAGTTCCGGTGCACGTCGCCGGTGAGGACCACGGCGTTGCGGACGTTGGCGTCCACCCAGCCCCGGGTAATGCGGCGGCGCGACGCGGCGTAGCCGTCCCACCCGTCCATGGAGACGTCGTCGATCTCGGGCGCGGCATTGCGGTCCTTTTCGGTGAAGAAGACCTGCTGGCCCAGGATGTCCCAGCGCTGGGTGGAGTTCTTGAAGCCGTCCAGCAGCCACTTCTCCTGCTCGGCGCCGGTGATGGTGCGGTCCTCGGCCAGGCGCTCGGTGACGTTCTTCTTCCAGCCGTCGCCGGCGAGCTGGTCGTCGCGGTACTGCCGGGTGTCCATCATGTGAAAGTTGGCCAGCTGGCCCCACTGGATGGTGCGGTAGATCTTCATGTCGAACCCGGCCGGGACGGACGATGCCCGGAGCGGCATGTTCTCGTAGTACGCCTGGAACGCGGCGGCGCGGCGCTGCCGGAAGTGCTCGGTGGTGTCGTTCAGCTGGCCGGCGTCCTTGTTTTCCGGGACGTTGTCCGCCCAGTTGTTGTCCACTTCGTGGTCGTCCCAGACCACCAGCCACGGTGCGATCGCGTGCGCGGCCTGCAGGTCGGCGTCGGTCTTGTACTGCGCGTGCCGCTGCCGGTACCCGGCCAGGCTGACGGTCTCCGGACCTTCGTGGTCGCGCGGGTTGCCGCCGCCGATCACGTAGCTGTCCTTCTTGTACTCGTACAGGTAGTCGCCCAGGTGCAGCACCAGGTCCGGGTGGTCCTGCGCCAGCCGCGAGTAGGCGGTGAAGTAGCCGTGCTCGTACTGTGCACAGCTGGCGAACGCCATGGCCAGCGCCGCGGGCGTCTCGTGCAGCGCCGGGCTGGTGAGGGTGCGGCCCACCGGGCTGACGTGCCGGCCGGTGCGGAACCGGTAGAAGTATTCGCGCCCCGGGCGCAGTCCCTTCAGTTCGACGTGCACCGAGTGCGCGGTTTCGATCCGGGCATGCTCGACGCCGCGGGCTAATACGGTGCGCATGCTTGCGTCTTCCGCCACTTCCCATGCCACGGCGACGTTGCGCGAGGGCATGCCTCCCAGGCCGTCCTCGGCCACCGGGTCCAGCGCGAGGCGAGTCCAGATGACGAAGCCGTCCGGCCACGGCTCGCCGGAGGCGATGCCGAGTAGAAACGGATTGGTGCGGAGACCGGCGTCGTCCGCTGTTGACGTTGCGAACGCCGTACCCGGGAGGGCGGCGACGAGGCCGGCCCCAAGGCCGGCGGAAAGGAGGGATCTGCGTGAAATGTTGTCCATGGGTTCGACCGTAGGGAGGCCGGTTGGACAGGTTCTGAGGAGGATATGAATGGACGGTTAACTGTGTGACAAGGATTGTTGAGTTGCTGCGTTCGCGGCTACTGCTACCTGCTCGCTCTTGGTGCCGAAGGCCGCGGGTTTGTGGGCGAATCGTTGCACGGCACGCCGCAACATCATTGGTCGTTGTCGGCGTGTGGACTAGATTTATGGGCACGTCGGAGATTGCCGGACTCGGCTATGTACCGCAGTGGTAGTTTGCGAATATGGCAAATGCCCTCGCGTGGTTCTCACAGTCCGGTGTCGTACAAGGGATAATTCTTGGCGCCGTGCTGGCGTTCTTGACGGCGATCCTCATCATGAATGCCGTGGGCAGGGCGATCACAACGACTGTCAACGGGTGGAGTGCCATCCGCAAATGCGGCCAGCCCGGCAACGTAGCCTTCTAGTACGGGCCGCCTGCGCCAAAGCCCTGCCCGTCGTCAATGTGTTTGAAGAAGCCGCGTACTGGACGACCACCGTGGATGCCTCAGGGCAATCGTTGAGCGGCGGGCATGGCTACGTCCTGCATTTTCCTGCCGGGAAACTCCCGCCGAATGACGCTTTCTGGTCGCTCACTCCGACCGATGTTGTCGGATATATGGTGAACAACACAACTAATCGTTATAGCGTTGGTGACCGTTCGCCTCTTGCGCAGAACGCCGACGGTTCAGTCGATATCTATCTCCAGCATCAGGCTCCGAGCAGGCACGAGCAGAACTGGCTGCCAACTCCTTCCGGGAAGTTCAAGCTGATGTTCCGCGTGTATCTGCCTGGCGCGGCAATCCTCGACGGCACGTACCAATTGCCCGTCGTTGTCAGGGAGCAGTGATATGAACCGTCTCATCTTGAAGTACGGACGTCCCCTTGCAGCCGTCATACTGGCGGTCTTCGCATGGGTCATCTACCGGCGGATCGCCAGCGGGAGCGAGGTCCTTCCACTCGCCATAGCGGCAGTGATCGTATGGGGACTCGGTGTGCCGGCTTTCATCTACCTCTGGCCGCGTGTCACGGTCAACGGCTTCAAGAGGGCGATTGTCAAGCATGGGTTCGGTGACGGCCCGATCCCCGTGAACACGTTGTACGCCGTGCCCGGCACGTCTTCCCTGTCGGCGCCGACGGGGAGCCTTATGGGAACGGGATCCGACGACCTGCTCTACATCGGCGGCTGGCTCGACTTGAACAGGGGGCCGCAAGTCCTGCACGTACCGGACATGGCCGGCCGTTACTTCAGCGTGCAGTTCACCGACCCGTCGAAGAGCGCCAATTTTGCCTACGTCGGAAAACGTACGACGGGAACCAAGGCCGGCGACTATGTCCTCAGCGGGCCCGGCTGGAAGGGAACCGTACCGAACGGCATGACGCAGATTTCTTCGCCAACCGATTCAGCGCTCGTCATTGGCCGTGTCTTCGTTGAGAGCGAGAGCGATCTACCGGTCGCTTACGCGCTTGCGAAGCAAATACAGCTCACGCCGCTGCAACAGTAGCGGCCGACAGGAACCAGCCCGGATGTTCGACCGGCAACGGCTCGTCACCAGCTAGCGTCGATGCCCTTCGCGGGGACCCAGGGGTGGCCTTCCCCGAAAGCTCACTTTCGTCTGGGTCCGTGTTGGGGAGCCGGTCACACGCGACCAGGACGCCCCTGCCGCCGCCAGAAGTAGTCTCCCATGAGGGCCCGGCGGGTGGCCCTTACGGGCGTTGCCCGGCCTTCAGGCAACGCTTCCTGCCTTGGTGGTACGGAGTGCACGGGTGGTCGGCGACGGGGAGCGCCCCGGTCTGTAGGTGGAGACCGAGGCTGTCTCGTCTACCCAGTATCTCCAGGGAAATACTGCTGCGTCGCTGCCGGGCCCGCTGAGACCGACCCTCGGACCCGTGACATGGGGGACCGTGGTGTGGTTGTCCGGAACGAGGAACTGCCACTGGCCGTCGAAGAGGTCGTCACCGTCATTGGTCAGGAAGCTCCGGTGCAACGTCGAGCACATCGCGGGCAAAGAACGTCCGATTCGCCGCATGGAAGCCGGGGAGAATACTCACGCGACGACTTTACCTGTCGGCTGTCGGCCGCTGCTGAGCGAGCCGGTGCACCCTCATGGTCATGTGGCTCCTCAGGGATCGGGAGAGCATAATGTCACCGGGACGAAGACCCAGGAAGGTATCAGCGCCGTACCGCAAGTCGGCGAGGAGGCTGGGAATGTCGACTACAACGGATGTTCAGGTGCGCCGGGTCTATGATGCGATCAGGGACGACGACGGCGTACGGGTTCTGGTAGACCACATCTGGCCCCGCGGGATGACCAAGGCCAAGGCGGCACTCGACGAGTGGTGCAAAGACGTCTCCCCGTCAACGGAGCTGCGCAAATGGTACGGCCACGACCCTGCCAAGTTCGACGAATTCGCTAAGCGGTACAAAGGCCGAGCTTAGAGACCCGTCCCGGGCGCAGGCCCTTGACCATCTGCGCGAGCTCGCCATGGGCCAACGGCTGACGTTGCTGACGGCAACCAAAGCCGCCGACATCAGTGAGGCCCAGGTCCTGGCCGACCTGATCGGACCATAGCCAGCTTACGTCCGGCGCACCCCAAGTGAAGGACTTCCGGAACCGATCAATGACTGGGAACGGGATAACCACTGACCCGGCCGGAGCTGATCCTGCCAGGGGGTGAGCAACGCGCGTGGCGCGAGGATCGCGGTTGGGGTGGACGGATCGGACGACTCCCTGGCCGCACTGTATTGGGCTCGATACCCTGGCGCGGCTCCACGGCGTTGGTGTTCATCCGCCGATCAGGAAGATACCGAGCGACGGTACTTCTGGGCATCTTCGCGATTGCCGCCGGTTTCTTTGCTCGCGGCGATGAATCCGTCGGGCATGCCGGGTGTGGGGCATGATGCTAGATGGATTGGCGGTAGCCGAAGAATTCGTGGTCGTTGTTGTACCCGCCTTCGCCGCCGCCGATTTGGGAGAAGTCTTCGACGAATTCGATGCCTTTGATCCATTTGACGAGTTTGAAGCCGAGCTGGACCTCGTTGCGCAGACGCAGCGGCGCGCCGTGTCCGTAGGACAGCGGCGCATCGTTCATGTCGTAGGCGAGCATGGTGAGGTGGTAGCTCATCTGCTCGATCGGCTGCGCGTCATAGTAGATGCCGCCGTCGGATCCTTCGGCGAAGGAGTAGAAGATCACCCACTTCGCCTCCGGGTCCGGCTGCACCAGGTCGACGATGGATTGCATGGACACGCCGCCCCATTTGGCGACGCCTGACCAGCCCTGGATGCAGAAGTGCTGGGTGATCTGCTCATGGTGCGCCAGAT
>JBDTQQ010000037.1:0-10873 GCA_039932075.1 Pseudarthrobacter sp.
AAGGACCCAGCCGCCACGCGAAGGGGCGGGGGCCCATATGTCGCGGAGAGCACCGTAAGTACAGACTTGAAAGGAAACGCCATTGGCTAGCCAGGATTGGGTGGACAAGGACTTTTACGCGATCCTTGGTATCGCCAAGGACGCTTCCGACGCCGACATCAAGAAGGCGTACCGGAAACTTGCCCGCCAGCACCACCCGGACACCAACGCGGGGAACGCTGCGTCGGAGAAGAAGTTCAAGGACATCTCCGAGGCCTATTCGGTGCTCTCTGATCCGGACGAGCGGCAGCAGTACGATGCCATCCGTGCCATGGGCGGAGGTGCCAGGTTCGCGCCGGGCGGCGCCGCGGGCGGGAACGGCGGGTTCGAGGACATGTTCGGTGGGCTGTTCACCGGCAACGCTGGCCGACACGCCGGCGGCTTCAGCACCTCCGGCGGTATCCCGCCGGAGTTCGCGGACCTGTTCGGGGGCGGCTTTGGCGGCCAGACCGGTTTCCAGCGTGCTCCCCAAAAGGGTGCCGACCGCACGGCGACCACCAGCATTTCCTTCGCCGGCTCGATCCGCGGCACCACCATCGGCCTGCGGGAACCCAGCGGCGAAGTCATTGACGTCCGTGTCCCCGCCGGCATCAAGGACGGCCAAAAGGTGCGCGTCCGCGGGAAGGGCCAGCCGTCACCGGCAGGCAACGGCGACCTGATGGTGGCCGTGTCTGTCCAGCCGCACGCTTTTTACACGCGCGACGGCGACAACCTCCGCATCCACGTTCCGGTCACCTTCCCCGAAGCCGCTTTGGGCGCTGACATCGAGGTTCCCACCATCGACGGCGAGAAGGTCACGGTCCGCGTTCCCGCTGGCACACCCTCGGGCCGTACGCTTCGGGTGAAGGGCCGCGGCGTGAAAACGTCCAAGGCGACCGGTGATCTTCTGGTGACCATCGACGTCGCGGTTCCCAAGAACCTGAACAAAGAGGCTGAGGCGGCCGTGAAGGCCTTTGCCGAGGCCACTGCCGACGCCGATGTTCGACAGGACCTGGCCGCCAAGGCCCGGCTGTAAGCAGCGGAGCAGACCGTGAACATCAGTGCTGACCAGCCGATTTTCGTGATCTCGGTGGCGGCTGAACTGGCGGATATGCACCCGCAGACGCTCAGGCAGTACGACCGGCTGGGCATTGTGTCGCCCAGCCGGGCGCCGGGGAAGTCCCGCCGCTACTCACAGCGGGATGTCAACATGCTGCGTGAGGTTCAGCGGCTCTCCCACGAGGGCGTCTCGCTGGAGGGCATCAAACGGATCCTCCAGCTTGAGAACCAGGTGGCCGCACTCCAGCGCAAAGTAAGCGAGCTGACGGAGGAAGTGGCCCGCCGTCGTGATCCCTTGGACTCCAGAATTTTTGCTGCCGGCGCGGCGGGCGATGTGGTGAGCATGGCACGCGGCCAGCGTCCGCGCGCGCGGTCGCAGGCCGTGGTGGTCTGGCGGCCCCGGGCTCTGGGCAAGTAAGCACGCCGTAAACAAGCACTCTGGAAGCTGGTACTCGGAAAAATTCGAGTACTCACTACTCGTGACCCGTCCGCCCCCACTGTCTTGAATGGAACCGTTGCTGGTCTCACAGCGAAGGTTCGAGACTCTGGGGGTTTCACGTGTTTGGTTCTTCAGTCGTTATGTTTGCAGGGTCCAGCGCTGGGCTGATCCTGCTGGCCATCGGGCAGACGGTCGTAGTTGTCTGCGCGTGTTTTGACATGGTGCGGGCACTCTCGGTGCCGAGATCGCACCGCCGGTACGTAGCCAGCACAGTCTTCCGGACGCTGGCCATCCCGTCCATCATCGCCACCGGCATGAGTGCGCTCATCGCCGCGCTGTCCTGGTCCTGGATGGACGTCTGCATGTCCACCTTCGTGATGGTGGCGATCATCTTCCGCCTCCACCATGACAAGGACGAGGACAGTTGGTGGAAGGGCAAGGGCAAGAAACTCGCCCGCTGGGCCCGCCGCCAGTTCAGCTCCGGGACCAGGGTGGCGCCGGCGATGGCTTAGCCGGGACCTCCTCATCGAGTACGAAATAGTCCGCAACGCTGTGGCCCTGAAATCGCGGGCGGTCAAGCGTACTATCGAGTACATTCACACAACGAAGTGAGGAAAGCCCGTGCAGTTCCATCACCACGGTTATGTATCCGGGGACCCGCGCATCCAGCCCGCCGCCGGCGTCGGCCTTAACCGCCCGGCCGAACTTCCCAGCGAAGTTGACGTGCTTATTGTTGGCACCGGCCCCGCCGGAATGCTTGCTGCGGCCCAGCTCTCCCAGTTTCCCGGCATCACCACGCGCATTGTGGAACGTCGTGCAGGGAGGCTCGTCATCGGTCAGGCGGACGGCATCCAGGCCCGCAGCGTGGAAACCTTCCAGGCCTTTGGCTTCGCCGAACGGATCATCGCCGAGGCTTACCGCATCACGGAGATGGCATTCTGGAAGCCCGACCCCGCAGACCACTCCCGGATCGCCAGGGCGGCCCGTGCTGTTGACGATGAAATGGGCATCAGTGAGTTTCCGCACCTCATTGTCAACCAGGCACGGGTGCTGGACTACTTCGCCGAATACATGGCGGATGCGCCAACGCGAATGAAACCGGACTACGGCTACGAGTTCCGCAGACTTGAAGTGGGTGAAGGCGACTATCCAGTTACCGTCACTCTCGCCCATGCGGCGGGCCCGAACGAGGGTGAAGAGCATGTTGTGCGGGCCAAATACGTTGTCGGTGCGGACGGCGCGCGCAGCAAGGTGCGGGATTCGATCGGCTGCACCATGGCAGGCGACCAGGCGCACCACGCGTGGGGCGTCATGGACATCCTCGCCGTCACGGACTTCCCCGATATCCGGACCAAATGCGCCATCCAGTCCGGCTCGGGCGGCAGCATCCTGCTTATCCCGCGCGAAGGCGGCCACCTGTTCCGCATGTACGTGGACCTCGGCGAGTTAGACCCGGACAACAAAGGTGCGGTGCGCAGCACCACGATCGAGCAGATCATTGGGCACGCGAACGCCATCCTGCACCCGTACTCGCTTGACGTCCGGAACGTTGCCTGGCACAGCGTGTACGAGGTTGCCCACCGCCTCACGGACAGGTTCGACGACGTCCTTCCGGACCAGCGCGGAACGCGCACGCCGCGCGTGTTCATCACCGGTGACGCCTGCCATACGCACAGTGCCAAGGCGGGCCAGGGCATGAACGTCTCGTTGCAGGACGGGTTCAACCTCGGCTGGAAGCTCGGACACGTACTCGAGGGCCGGAGCCCGGCGAGCCTGCTCGCCACGTATTCGGCCGAGCGCCAGGTTGTGGCGAAGAATCTCATCGACTTCGACAAAGTGTGGTCCACCATGATGGCCAAGAAACCGGAGGAGTTTGAGAGCCCCTCCGAGCTCGAGGACTTCTACGTCAGGACGGCAGAGTTCCCCGCGGGGTTTATGACCCAATACACGCCGTCCCTCATCACCGCCGAGCCTGCACACCAGGACCTGGCCGCGGGCTTCCCGATCGGCAAGCGTTTCAGGTCGGCGCCCGTGGTGCGGGTGTGCGACGCCAACCCCATGCACCTTGGCCACCACGCCACGGCTGACGGCCGCTGGCGCATCTACGTCTTCGCGGATACGGCCGCCGCGCGCTCCCCATCACCCACCACGGACTTAGCCAATTGGCTCGCGAACTCAGCCGAATCGCCGCTCGACGCGACGCCGTCGGGAGCTGATACGGACGCGTGGTTCGACGTCAAAGTCATCTACCAGCAGGACCACACCAAAGTGGACATAGGCGCCGTCCCGGAGGTGTTCAAGCCTCACGTCGGGCCGTTCAAGCTCAGGGACTACGAGAAGGTCTACGCCACCGATCCCAAAACTGACATCTTTGAGCTCCGGGGCGTTCACCGAGACGGCGCTGTGGTTGTGGTGCGGCCGGACCAGTACGTGGCAAACGTGCTGCCCCTGTCAGCGACGGCGGAACTTGCAGCCTTCTTCGCACCCCTCCTGGCCGGCCGGAAACCCGTGTAAAAGCCGCGCGGAAGGGGCCTCGGCCCCGTGAAATTGGAGGCCTGAGACCAGCATGCGGGGTACTCTTAGTCGGGTCCCGTTTTCGCGCGGTGTACTAGCATGAGATTCCATGGCTGAACAAGAAGACACGCGGCGCCCGGCAGATGGACCACCGAAGGCACTCGTTCCACGCAGTCAGCTCGGCGGCACAGATCGCCGCGGAAGCGGGCAGGAATTCGAGAACCGCCCACCGGTTTCCAGCCAGGAGCTAAGCCGCGGCCCCGCAGAACTTATCGAGCAACCCCAGCCCAAGGTCAACTGGCGCGTGTTCGTCATCGCGTCGGTCATCATCATCGCCTTCTCCGTGTGGGCGATGCTGGTGCCGGCGAACGCCCAGTCCACCATGAAGGCGGTGGTGGCTTGGATCGCGGAGAATGTGGGCTGGTTCTACGTCCTCACCGTGACTGTGGTCATCGGGTTTGTCCTGTGGGTCGCTTTCTCCAAAGAAGGCTCGGTCCGGCTCGGTCCGGACCACTCGCGGCCCCAGTACAAGCTCTTCACCTGGGTGGCCATGCTGTTCGCCGCAGGGGTGGGCATCGACATGCTTTTCTTCTCGGTCACCGGGCCCATCAGCCAGTACATGTCGCCGCCGGCAGGCCAAGGCCAAACGCCCGCGGCCGCCGCAGACGCCGTGGTGTGGACCATGTTCCACTACGGCGTGGCCGGCTGGGCCATGTATGCCCTCCTCGGCATGGCCATGGGGTATTTCGCCTACCGGTGGGGAATGCCGCTGTCCATCCGGGCCGCCCTGTATCCTCTGCTGGGCAAGCGGGTCCGTGGCGGCATTGGCGACGCCATCGACATCGTCACCCTCGTGGGAACCGTCTTCGGTGTTGCCACGTCCATGGGAATCGGTGTGGTGCTGCTGAATGTGGGCTTCGCGTTGATGTTCGGCTTGGAGCAGGGCCTGACGCTCCAGATCGCGCTGGTGATTGTCGCCGTCGTACTGACCATCGCCGCCTGCACTTCCGGTGTGGATAGGGGGATCCGCTGGATCTCCGAGCTGAATCTTTGGAGTTCCGCGGCCCTGCTGCTGTACATCCTGGTGACCGGCCAGACCTCGTTCCTGCTCAACGCCATGGTGGAGAACATTGGCCGGTTCCTCTTCACCCTGCCCGACCGCACCCTGCAGACCTTCGCCTACGAGGATGGCGGGTCTCAATGGATGGCCAGTTGGACGCTCTTCTTCTGGGCTTTCTGGCTGGCGTGGGGTCCGTTCGTGGGCCTTTTTCTGGCCCGTATTTCACGCGGCAGGACGCTGCGGGAGTTCGTGATTGCCGCCATCACCGCCCCGGTTCTGTGCGACTTCCTGATTGTGAGCATCTTCGGCAACAGCGCTATGCGCGAGGTCCTGAGCGGGAACAAGGAGTTCGCCCAGCTGGCCATAGATAGCCCGGAACAGGGCTGGTATGCCTTGCTGGAAATGTTCCCCGGGGCCAGTTTCCTGATTGGCCTAGGCACGCTGTCCGGCCTGCTGTTCTACCTGACGAGCGCCAACTCCGGCGCCATGGTGATGTCCAATTTCTCCTCCTCCATCCCTGACCCGTCCCAGGACGGCGCCAAATGGCTCCGCATCTTCTGGGCGGCCCTCACCGCTTTGCTGACCATCGCGATGCTGGTTGCCGGCGGCGTGACCACCATGGAGTACGCCACTCTCATCTTTGCCCTGCCGGTGACCATCATCGCCTGGCTGGTGATGGCTTCCTTCTCGAAGGCACTGCGCATGGAGCGCGCCGAACGCGAGGGCCAGGTCCTGCGCAGGCAGTCGACGGCGGCGCACGGCGGCATGGTGCCGGACCGGACCTGGCGGCAGCGGCTCGCCGGAATGCGCTCCTATCCTTCGAAAAAGCAGGTCGCCCTGTTCATGGAGCGCGTTGTGCAGCCGGCACTGGCCGACGTTCTGCGCGAGTTCACGAAGCAGGGCTACGAGGCAACCCTGGACATCATCCCCAACGAGGAAACCAACATCTCCAGCCACGCGCTGGTGGTAAGCATCCCGAACCACCGTGATTTCCAGTACCAAGTCCAGGCTGTGGAGGCGCCGGTCCCCATGTTCGGCGGCCGAATGTCCCGCGAAACTGACGTCTACTATCGCGTGGAAGTGTTCGCGCAGACCGGCTCGGAGGGGTATGACCTCATGGGAGTGACCCACCAGCAGATCATCGACGACGTCCTGGACCGCTACGAGGCCCACCTGGGCTTCCTGACCTACTCCACCCAGCACGATTACGCCTCGGTGCTCACGCCTCCGATGCCGCCCGCCACGGGCTCCATCGCCAAGATTGAGCCCGCAGCGGACGACGCGGGCGGCTAAGCAGCAGCTAAGGAATGACGGCCGTGGCGTCTGGGTGACCCGCAGCCTCAGCCCCTGACTGCCTGGGCCGTCCGGTAGTCGGCAGCGGGGTAGACGCCCAGGATGCGGACTTCCGTGGTGAAGAAATCCAGCTCCTCCAGGGCAAGCCGCAGCGGCAGGTCCTCGGGGTGGCCCTCCACGTCCACCATGAACATGGTTGCGGCGAACTCGTCGCCCACCATGTAGCTCTCCAGCCGGGTCATGTTCACGCCATTGGTGGCGAACCCGCCGAGGGCCTTGTAGAGCGCAGAAGGGACGTTCCTTACGCGGAAAACAAAGCTGGTCACTGCCGGTCCGGACAACTCAGCCCGGGTGGGTAGTTCCTTTTCGCGCGCCAGCACCACAAAACGGGTGGTATTGGAAGGATCATCCTCGACGCGCGACGCCAGCACCTCCAGGCCGTAGATCTCGGCGGCGAGCGGGGGAGCGAGAGACAGCTTGGTGGGGTCATTCCATTCCCGGACCTCCCGAGCTGAGCCGGCGGTATCGCCGGCGATGACGGGACGGAGCTTGGCGTCGCGGATCAGGCGGCGGCACTGCCCCAGGGCATGGATATGGCTGTGGACCTCGGTGGCACCCTCGATGGTGCTGCCGGGGATGCCCAGCAGGTCAAAGTGGATGGGCAGGAAAAACTCGCCTAGGATCTGCAGGTTCGACTGGGGCAGCAAGATGTGGATGTCAGCCACCCGGCCGGCAATGGAGTTCTCGATCGGAATCATGGCGAGCTCGGCCTGACCGTTTGATACCAGCTCGAAAGCGTCCTCGAAGCTGGCACACGGAATGCTTTCAAGTTCGGGGAACATGTCCATGCACGCGATGTTTGAGTTGGCGCCGGGCTCACCCTGGTACGCAATTTTCTGGGCCATGCTCGGTATGGTTTCACGATTGGTGCCCGCCGACCCAAACGTGGCGATGGAGAGTAATGGATTTTAGGGCGAACGACACAAAGAGTTCGGCAACAACATTCGGTTGATATCATTTCATGTTGAACATTTAACGAATTTGAGGAGACGGTGTGGACGCGCGGCTTGAAACCATCCTGAATACGGTATTGGCGCGGAACCCTGGCGAGGCTGAATTCCACCAGGCCGTAACCGAGGTTTTTGAGAGCCTCGGCCCCGTTCACGACCGGCACCCGGAGCTGATCGAGGCCGCCATTCTGGAGCGGCTCTGCGAGCCAGAGCGCCAGATCATCTTCCGCGTGCCGTGGACCGACGACTCCGGTCGCGTGCAGATCAACAGGGGTTTCCGGGTTGAATTCAACTCCGCCCTCGGCCCCTACAAGGGCGGCCTGCGCTTCCACCCCTCTGTCTATCTGGGCATCGTGAAGTTCCTGGGCTTCGAGCAGATCTTCAAGAACGCGCTCACCGGCATGCCCATCGGCGGCGGCAAGGGCGGTTCGGACTTCGATCCCCGCGGCCGCAGCGATGCCGAGATCATGCGCTTCTGCCAGTCCTTCATGACTGAGCTGTACCGCCACATCGGCGAGTATACGGACGTGCCGGCCGGTGACATCGGCGTGGGGGGCCGCGAAATCGGCTACCTCTTCGGCCAGTACAAGCGCATCACCAACCGCTACGAATCCGGTGTCCTGACGGGCAAGGGCATGTCCTGGGGCGGCTCTCTGGTACGGCCGGAAGCCACCGGCTATGGCACGGTCATCTTCACGCAGGAGATGCTGAAGACCCGCGGAATGTCCTTTGACGGCCAGCGCGTTGTGGTGTCCGGCTCCGGCAACGTCGCCATCAACGCCATTGCCAAGGCACAGGCGCTCGGTGCCAGCGTGGTGGCCTGCTCCGATTCCTCCGGCTACATCGTGGATGAGGCCGGGATCGACGTCGGACTTTTGCGCGAGATCAAGGAAGTGGAGCGGGGACGCCTTAAGGATTATGCCCTCCGCCGTCCGGGGGTCTCCTACGTGGAATCCGGGTCCGTGTGGGATGTTGACGCCAAAGTGGCTCTGCCCTGTGCCACGCAGAACGAGCTCGACGGCGATGCTGCCGCGAGGCTGGTGGGCAACGGTCTCGTTGCGGTCGGCGAAGGTGCGAACATGCCCTCCACCCGCGAAGCCGTGCAGGTGTTCCAGGACGCCAAGGTGCTGTTCGGCCCGGGCAAGGCGGCCAACGCAGGCGGGGTGGCAACATCGGCGCTTGAGATGCAGCAGAACGCCAGCCGCGACTCCTGGACCTTCGAGCACACCGAGCAGCGTCTCACCGAAATCATGGTGGGAATCCACGACCGCTGTGCGTCCACCGCGGACGAATACGGCGAGCCGGGCAACTACGTGCTGGGAGCCAACATCGGAGGGTTCGTCAAGGTAGCCGACGCCATGCTGGCGCAGGGACTCATCTAAGGCATTCCCCAAACAGCACGTTCTTTTCACAGAGGCCACGGACCAGCAAAGGTCCGTGGCCTCTGTGCTTTGGCGGCACCCGACCGGAGTGACATCTGGGACTCGCCTGTGGATGACGGAAACCTTGATTTAACCGGGCGGAAACCCACGGCGAAACGGCAGCCCTAGAGTTGGAATCAGGCGGCAATAGCTGCCCTCCAATGAACGTGGTACTGACTCCGCGTACCTCCTCCGACGCGGCCTCGACGGGCAATTTCCGTTCTCTCTTCGCATCACGAAAGGGGTTTCCCATGGATTCGGGAAATGTCGCTTGGATTCTGGCCAGCTCGGCGCTGGTCTGTATGATGATCCCCGCCCTCGCCCTGTTTTACGGCGGCATGGTGGGGTCTCGTCGCATTCTCAACATGATGATGATGTGCTTCGGCGGCGCGAGCCTGGTGGCGGTTCTCTGGGCGCTATTCGGCTACTCAATGGCCTTCGGCAACTCCGTAGGGGGCCTGGGACTGATCGGTGACATCACCGAATTCCCCGGTATGGGACAGTTGCTGGCCAAGGATGACGCGGCAGCCATGCCGGTGGTCCTCTTCGCCGCGTTCCAGCTGTTCTTTGCCTGTGTCACCACGGCCCTGGTTGCGGGAGCGGCAGCCGGACGCATGAAGTTCGGCTCATGGATGCTGTTCGCGGGCATCTGGGCCACCATCGTCTACTTCCCCATCGCGCACTGGGTGTTCGCCTTCTCGTCTGCCGACGGAACCGTCACCGGCGGCTGGATTGCCAACGGCATCAAGGCCATCGACTTTGCCGGCGGCACCGCGGTGCATATGAATGCCGGCGCCGCCGCGCTGGCACTGGCACTAGTCCTTGGAAAGAGTTCCGGTTGGCCGAAGATGGAGCACACCAAGCCGCACAGCCGGCCGCTGGTTCTCATTGGCGCCGGGCTTCTGTGGGTTGGCTGGTTCGGATTCAATGCGGGCTCCGCGCTCTCTGCGGGCCAGTCCGCTTCCGTTGTCTTCCTGAACACGGCAGTGGCGGCTTCTGCCGGGCTACTCGCCTGGGCACTGGTTGAGCGGCTCCGCCACGGGGCAGCAACCAGCATGGGTGCGGCGTCCGGCCTGATCGCCGCGCTCGTTGCCATCACTCCGGCCTGTGGTGCCGTCAGCCCGCTGGGGGCGCTGGCCATCGGTGCCATCGCCGGCGCGGTCTGCTCGCTGGCCATCGAATGGAAGTTCCGCCTCGGCTTCGACGATTCGCTTGACGTGGTGGGCGTCCACCTGGTGGGCGGCATCATCGGCACCCTGCTGATCGGGCTCTTCGCCACGGACAAGGCGCCGAACGGCGTCAGCGGCCTCTTCTACGGCGGCGGCCTGGAGCAACTGGGCATTCAGGCGGTTGCCACCGTCTCCGTTCTGGCCTACTCGTTTGGGGTGACCTGGCTCCTGGCGAAGATCCTGGATCGCGTCGTCGGCCTGCGTATTAAGCCGGAAGACGGGCTCCGGGGCATCGACCTCGCTGCACACTCCGAGCTTGCCTACCTCACGGACGAAGATCCCGTGCAGCTGGGTTCGCCGCAACGGGCCTGAACAGCTCACACTGAACAGCTCACACTGAACAGCTCACCTGCAATAGCTGAACAGATCAATAGCTGAATAGATCACGAGTCCGGCCGAGGGCCGAACTGCGGACCGGTGCCAGCGCCCGCTGGCTTATAGTTCCGCGGTTCGGCCCACGGTCGTGAGCGCCGACCAGTTCTGAGCAGCCCAGGTCGAATAAGGATCCTGGGGCAGAGGCCGCCCCGGCATCGAGTCGTCCGGAAAGAGCACATAGTCCGGAAGATCATCTTCGGACAGCGGAAAGTGGACCGCATTATGCTCCGGGAATGGATCTTCAGGGAGATCCTCAGGTAGCAAATCTTCTTGCACGGCCCAGCCTTCGAAAGAATCCGAGGGCAGATTGCTGTCCCGACGCGGGGTGTCAGAGGGCAGGGGATATCCCGGAACGGGGTCGGGGAAACCCGGATCAATGCGGAGGGTGGCGTCAAGCATCTGGTGTGGCCAGGTGGGTGGTTCCCAGTCGGGGTGTTCGCTGGGGTAGTGGCGGC
>JBDTQQ010000038.1:0-10858 GCA_039932075.1 Pseudarthrobacter sp.
GGTGCAAAGACATGGCATTACTCCTTTGTATCCATGGATAAGGCTAAACGCTGTTGGGGCGACGAGTCCTGCCGCCCGGCTGGCGCCGGGCAGCAGGGACAGTTCACGAACCGGCAGTGACGAACGTCTGCTTGATTTCGCCGATGCCTTCAATCCGGGAAACGAGCGTTTCACCGGGCTGGATGAAACGCTGCGGTGTGCGGCCAAGGGCCACGCCGGAGGGCGTGCCGGTGAAAATGATGTCGCCGGGTAGCAGCGTGACCGTCTGCGAAAGGCCCTGGATCAGGGCGGGAACGGAGAAGATCAGTTCGCTGGTGCGGCGCTTCTGAACTTTCGCCGTCGAGGCTGCAGCCTATGGCGAGATCGTCCGGGTTACTGAACTCTCTCGGGCTGACGAGCCAAGGACCTACCGGGGCGAACCCCGGAAACGACTTGCCCAGTCCGAACTGGGGTGCCGGGCCACGCAGCTGGGAGACGCGTTCGGACAGGTCCTGCCCGATCGAGAGGCCTGCCACATAGTCCCACGCGTCGGCTGCAGACACGTTGGCGGCTTCCTTGCCGATGATGGCTACGAGCTCCACTTCCCAGTCCGTGTTTCCTCCCTCGGGCAGGACAACCTGGGTGTCCGGGCCAGAGAGGGAGCTGACGAACTTGGTGAAGACAGGGGGAAGCTGGTCCGGTTCCTCGAACCCTGATTCTTTGGCGTGGGCGCTGTAGTTGAGCCCAATGGCGAAGATCTGCCGCGGCGCCGGGGATGGGGATCCAAGCTGGGAGCGGTCGATCTGAGGTGATCTGCAACACGCACTGCCAGCCGTTCATCGACAAAGCAAGAAAATATCGATTTTATTTAAGTTAGGCGTTTTTCGCCTGCCTGTCAGGTAGGGTACCTCCATGACCGCAATAGAGCCCAAGACCCATTCCGAAGGGGTGTATGCCTCCCTGCGGGCCGAGCTCCTGGGTGGCGCCTTCCTGCCTGGCAGCAAGCTTCGGCTCGCAGGGATAGGAACCCGATACGGTGTGAGCCTTTCGGTTGTCCGCGAGGCGATGACCCGCCTTGCCGGCGAGGGCTTGGTGCGGGCACTCCCCCAACGCGGCTTCTGCGTGACTCCACTTTCCGTCGAAGACCTGCTGGATCTGACCCGCGCCCGCGTCCTCATCGAAACCTCCGTGCTCCGGGAATCCATCGGTCAAGGCGGACTCGAATGGGAGTCCGAGGTCATCGCCGCCCACCACACACTCCAAGGCACGCCCTACACAACCCATGAAGGCCATCTGGGCGGGGACTGGTCCGTAGCCCACCACGCATTCCACCGTGCGCTGCTCACTGGAGCAAAGAGCCCGCGGCTGGAGTCCATCGCCACGGAACTGCGGGACTGTTCCCTGCTGTATCAGCACTGGTCCATCGAGATTGCACACGACCTGGACCGCGACGTCGCAGCCGAACACCGGAACATCGCCGAACTCGCCGTCGCCAGGGACGCCGAAGGCGCCGTCAAGGCCCTGACGGACCATATTGAGCGGACGACTGCAGCCCTCCTTGCCTACGCGGAATCGAAAACTGGGCCGGGACGCGCTGTGGGTATCTCGGCCTGATCCCTGCTCTCGGCCTGATCCTGGCGCTCAGCGAACTGCGTGCCCGAGTCCCGTCACCAGACGGCGGATGGCGTCCTCCGCGGTGGAAGGAGCACCAAAGAACTGCTGCTGGAGCGTTGTGTCCGCCACGTAGCGGCCGGTCTGGAACCAGCGGATCATGGCGGAAAGGTCCTTGAACATCGGATTGACCGGCGCCAGCACCGTCCCTGCCGCCCGCAGCAAACCAGTGGGCACGGAGCGGACGCGGATGGTCTTACCAGTGAGCCGGCCTGCGATCTCCGCGACGTCCTGCATGCTGACCGGCCGGTCCCAGCCGATGTCGATGCGCCGTCCCTCCAGCCCCGGAATGTCGACGGCGGCGGCCAGGTAACGGGCCAAATCCGCGGTGTGCACAAAAGTCAGCGGTACCCGCGGCGATCCGAACCAGCTGAGCCGCCCCTTACCGATGGGGTCACCGCCAAATCGGGTCATCTGGTCCAAGAACGCACCCGGACGCAGGGCCACAAGCGGCACGCCGAGTTTCTCCAGCCGGTCCTCCGCAAGCTTCTTGTGCCAGAAGTGCGGCACCTGCGGAGTCTGGTCGCAGGTCAGGATGCTGGTGAGGACGAACCGCCGGATCCCGGAACGGCTTGCCGTCTCCACGAGGTTTGTGTTGCCCACGATGTCAGTCTCGCTGGTATCGCCCTTGCGGTGCCGGGTGTAGCCAGCCGCCGAGGTGACAACAGCGTCGGCACCGTCCATAGCGCGCGCCAGCGATGCAGGATCCATCATGTCGCCGCGGGCAATCTGGACGCCGGCTGCTTCGAGGGTGGACGCATCCGAGCCCGGCCGCACCAGTGCCCGTACCTGTTTCCCCCGCGCGAGCAGCTCTGTGACAACCTGGCTGCCCAGCATGCCGGTACCGCCCACCACAAGGACCGGTCCGTCGCTCATGTGCTTCCTCCGTGAACCGGCCGAAGGACTGTCCGGCTGGCTGCTCACATTGTCGCCCGGCCCGGGGCAGCCCGCCAGCCCTACCCGCGCAATGACTCCGACACCGCGACCAGGAGCGAGTTGAACCTGGCGTTACCGGGAAGGTCATCGATGAACACGGGATTTCCGGCCGGGTCGCCCAGCGGAACCTGCCAGTTCGGATACAGCGCTTCGGTAGTGCCTGGCTGGTTCTGCACGCGCCGCTCCCCCACCGCGTCAACCAGCGCGACGCCGAGCAACACCGACGGCGTCTGGGCAAGGAGGCGGTGCAGCGCTTCGATGGTGCGCTCCTCGTCAGCCTGGGTGCCGGCGCCCGCGGGAGTTCCTGCGCCGGCGGGGCCGACGGCGCCAGCGGGAGGCCGCCCGCCTTCAGGCAGCAACCCACGTTCGCGCAGCAACCCCATCATTTTCTCCAGCGTGGCCACGTGCTCCGCCCGCTCTTCGGCTTCGGATCGTTCCAGCAGCCCGAGCCTGCTGCGGAGTGCCACGTGATCGCCCGCAAGATACCCGGCAGTGGGCGGCAGATCGTGGGTGTTGACGCTGGCGAGCGCCTGCGTGCGGTACCGTTCGGGCGGCAGCGGGGATTCGCCGTCGTTCTCGAACCAGAGGATGGACGTTCCCAGGATGCCGCGGGCAGCAAGGTAATCCCGCACCCACGGTTCGAAGGTTCCCAGGTCCTCCCCGATCACCACGGCCCCGGCGCGCTGGGCCTCCAGCGCCAGGATGCCGATCAGTGCTTCATGGTCATATGTGACGTAGGCGCCGTCCCGCGGCGAGTTTCCGGCCGGCACCCACCAGAGGCGGAACAGCCCCAGGACATGGTCCACCCGGATACCGCCGGCGTGACGGAGCACGGTGGAAAGCATGTTGCGGAAAGGTGCGTAGCCGGCCTCGGCCAGGCGCGCGGGATGCCACGGCGGCTGGTTCCAGTCCTGGCCCTGCTGGTTGTACATGTCCGGCGGCGCGCCCACGCTGATCCCCGGCGCCAGCACGTCGCGGAGCGTCCAGGCGTCGGCGCTGCTCAGGTCAACGCCTACGGCCAGATCGTGCACCACGCCCAGCCGCATCCCGGCCCGGCGCGCGGCCTGCTGCGCGTATTCGAGCTGCTCGTCACAGATCCACTGCAGCCAGCGGTGGAAACCGATCCGGTGGGCAAGTTTTTCCCTCAGCGCCTCGGCCTCGGGCGCGCCCAAGGCGCAGTCCGGGTCCATCCACAGCGGGTCCTGCGGCGCGAGGTCTTCGCGGATGGCGGACCAGAGGGCGAAATCGTCCAGGCCAGGACCGGAGCTGCCGCAAAATTCGTCGAAGGCTGCCTGCCGGGCCAGCGAGCGCCGCGCGTGGTAAAGCAGCTCCAGGGCCTGGAGTTTCGCTGCAAAAACGGCGTTCCGGTCCAGCCGTTCCCCGTCCATGTTCAGGCTCTGGACCTGCTCCTGGAGCCTTTCGATCTTGGCACGCTGGCGCGGCTTCAGATAGGCGAGTTCCGGGATGGCTTCCACGCGGATATAAAGCGGGTTGAAGAAGCGCCGCGTCGACGGCGAGTACGGCGAGGGCTGCATCGGCGGGACGGGCTCCGCGGCGTGCAGGGGATTGACCAGGACATAGTCCGCGCCGCGTTCACCGCTGAGCGTTGCCAGATCCGCCAGGTCAGCGAAGTCGCCGATGCCCCAGGAACGCTTCGACCGCACGGAGTACAGCTGGGTGGCCAGGCCCCAGCCGCGGCGCTCCACCAAGGGATCGGCGGTGGTGAGCCGCGCCGGGACTACCACCAGCGCGCAATCGGCTGTGACGCCGTCGGACTCGGCATGCAGCGTGTGCCAGCCAAGCGGCAGTCCCTCCGGCACGGTAAACGTGGCCCGGCCGGTGGGCGCCCCGTCCACGTCCTGCGGCGGGACCCAGACATCCTGCTGGACCGCCTCCATGGGCTCGCCCGCACCCGCTTCAAGCAGCACAACCAGACGCGCCGTGGAACCATCCGGGACGTGCACCGGAACCACCGGCGTTTCGCCTTGTTGAATTACGACGGCGGCCGGCAGCATCCGCCGCCACGGCGCCAGTTCGGCCTCGGCCAGGGCAGCTTCGATCATTTCGTTCGTGTCCGCTTGGACGCCCAGCGCAGCAATGACTTTGACCAAGGTTTCGGGAGCGACGCTGTGCGGCAGTCCGTCCCAGCCGTGGAATGAGGTGCCCACCCCGTGCACATCGGCCAGACGCTGCAGGAGGTCCCGGTCCACGTACGCTTGAGCGGCTGCATCACCGTCGCCTGGCGGAACCGGGGTTCCGGAGAGTTGAGCGTACTGCTGGTCTGGAGCCTTCATGGATGTCCGCCTCGTCTGGTTTGATGGGCCTGAACTTACATTGCTTTCCCGTTCGACCGGGGCTTCCTCGCTCCCGGACAACTGACGGTTCCGATTATTGCAGGAGCACGCGGCTTGCCCGGTCAACTTCGCTGCCGGACTGATTCTGCCGGTCAACTTCGCTGCCGGACTGATTCTGCCGGTCAGCGCGCCGCCAGCGAATTCAGGGTCTCCCGGATTCCGTTCAGCGCGGGGTTGCCCAACGACGTAAAGGCGGGCTTCAGGAACGGCTGGAGGATCTTTGCCGGCCCCTTGATGCTGAATTCAGCTGTGTAGCTGATCAAAGAACCCTGAGCGGAGGGAGCGACGTCGATCGAGTCGAACGCGGTGACCGTCTTGTTCTCGCCGCGGAGCTTGATATGACGGTCGGTCAACTCGATTACCTCGTATTCCAAGGACTGCCGTTTGCCGCGGAATTCGGATTCGGCGTGGTACCGGTGTCCGACGGCGACCGGCCCCGCCGTGAGCTTGTCCATCACTGGGGTGCTGGGGTCCCATGCGCTCGTATTCTCAAACTCGGAGAGAAACGCGAAGGCCTTCTCGGCGGAGAGTTTCGTTTCCACGGTGCCGCTGACTGTAATCATCCACCCAGTCTAGGAAGCGGCAGTGGCGCAGCACACCCCCTGGCTGCAGGGCTCCTTACTCCTTGGGCTGCTTAGCCGCCGCCTTCGCTGCCTGCTTGCTGGCCCGCACCTTAACGAGGGACCCAGGATCCACGATGTCTGCGACCGAAAGGAACGAATCTTTCTGGCCATAGTGCCCGGCCGCCTCACGCCAGCCTGGCGCGCTCAGCCCGCATTGCTTGCCGAGGAGCGCAAGAAAGATCTTTGCCTTTTGTTCCCCGAAGCCGGGCAGGGCTTGAAGGCGGCGCAGTACTTCCTTACCGTCGGGGTCGCCTTTGGTCCAGATCTGCGTGGCGTCACCGCTCCAGTCGCGCTGGACCGTCTCCGCGAGGCCCTGGACCCGGCCCGCCATCGAGCCGGGGAACCGGTGGACCGCCGGCCGTTCCTTGAAGACCTCGACGAAAGCCTCCGGCTCGTAGGCGGCAACGGCCGCCGGATCGATCGAGCCGATGCGTGACCGGATCTTTTCAGGGCCTGCGAAGGCCGATTCCATGGTCACCTGCTGGACCAGCAGCATCCCCGTCAGCAGCGCAAACGCGTCGTCCGTGAGCAATTGGTCAGAAGCGGGGTCGCCGGTGATATGCAGTTCCATGGCCCTTATCTTTCCACCCCTCGCCTCCTGCGTCATGGAACGGCCCAGTTTCCCGTACTGCTCGGGGTAGATAGCCGCAAAACAAGTACTACCTAATCTCAAATACGAGTACCGATTACGCGTTCCCGTGGGACCACGCCCCAACTATCTTCTATCTAGAGCCAAAGACTCGCTATCTCACTGGGTCGGATGTCTCACTAGGGGGGTGTGAGAAGGAATGAATACCGGACTTAGCAGTCACGTTTTCCCGCGCCTACAGGGCCGGGAAGTGAGCGGGGCCGGCGACGAGGAGGCCTTCGAGACCAAGGCCTCTCCCCCAGCCGTCGCCGGCCCTCTGACCGCCGCATTCTGGCCGCCCTCACCTGGGTTCGCCACCCTTCACGTGCACGGGCGGCCGCTTGTCCGGCTCCAAGGGAGCCGGACATGTGGGAGCCGGCCTTGAAGTATTCAACGTCCCAGGTTTCCGCATCGCACGCACCCGCGGGCAGGCGTCCGGCGCAGCCCCATCAGGTCCAGCAACAGGCGTCCGGGCATCCAGCCACGCTTCCCAGCCAGCCGCCCGCACCATCCGCTGGACCGGCCAGTGCCAGCCCAACACGCACCGGCCCCGACGGGTTCATCCCCGATTTGGCCACCGGGGCGAAAACCCTCTCCGACTCGCTCGAAATCCTGATCAGGACAGCGTCCGCCACCCTCAGCGGGCTCATGGACGCTCCGGTCGAATGCGCCATGCTGCTCAACAGGGCAAAGAACGCCACTGCCATCGCCGGGACCAATGCGCAAACTGCCAAGTTGGCCCGGCTGGAGCAGGAAGTGCTTGAAGGACCGCTGACGGAAGCGATCACCGGGAATGGCACCGTAGCCATGAACCACGTTTCCTCCGATTTCCGCTGGTCGCGCTACCGGCCACATCTTCAGGATGCCGGGTTCCACAGCGTTCTTGGCGTGCGGCTCCGGCTCGACGAGGGTGCCACGGCGGCCCTCGTCTTTTTTGCCCCCACCGCCCAGGCGTTCCCGCTTCACGTAATCGCGGAGGCCCATGACTTCGCGGACATCGCAGCACGGGGTCTCAAACTGGTCCTTGAGCTGCAATCCACAAGCACCAGGGCATCGGACCTGCAGTCCGCGCTCGAAAGCCGGACCTCCATCGACATCGCCTGCGGAGTGATTATGGCGCAGAACCGGTGTTCGTACGATGAGGCGATTGCCATCATCGCCAAGGCGTCGAGCCACCGGAACGTCAAGCTGCGAAAGGTGGCGGAGGGTATTCTGGAGAAGCTGCCCGGCGGCGCGCCGAATACCCACTTCGAACACTAAGCCGGCCGCTCGGCTCATGGGGGACAACGATGGTTCAGGTTTGTGGCGCTGCGGCCGCGGCCGTGCTTGCCGTCCTGGCCGTTTTCCAGATGGCACTCATTGCGGGCGCTCCCCTTGGCCACCTGGCTTGGGGCGGCCGGCACAAAGTCCTTCCACCCAAGCTACGGATGGGCAGCGCAGTCTCCATCGCACTGTACGGAATCTTCGCTTACATCGCCTTGGCGAGGGCCGGGCTGGCCAGTCCCTTGGTCAGCGGATCTTTCACGGACGTGGCCGCCTGGGTGCTCACCGCCTACTTCGCCCTGGGCGTTGTCATGAACGGGATCTCGCGCAGCCGGCCCGAACGCCTCACCATGACTCCGACGGCGCTTGCCCTCGCACTGCTCTACCTCGTGCTGTCGCTCAGCTGAGCCTGCTTAAGCTGCGCCTGCTTAAACTGAAGCAGGTCAGGGGCATCATGCCTCTGACCTGCTACGTGGGTGGGCCCTGTGGGGATCGAACCCACGACCCACGGATTAAAAGTCCGATGCTCTACCAACTGAGCTAAAGGCCCCAGCCGACCGTCAAGTGACCGATCAGCCCAGTCCATTTCTGGACGATAAATACTCTACCCCACGCGCGGGGCCGCTTTGACACGAAAGGCGCGTGCCGCCGTCGTACGTCCTGTTTTCCGCAGGATTCGGCGGTCCCGGCCGCGAGCAGCGGCTTCCCCGGAGCTCTCGATTTCCCCGGCGCCACAGGAGTAGCGTTGGGGCATGAGCGAGCAAGCAGGACCCAGTCATTACGGCGGCGCCAATCGGCATCACAAGCCCAAGCCGTTCGCGCCCATCGACTTTGAGCCGTTCGCCGGGGGCCCGGACCCCGCGCGCGTCTCTGAGGCCGCCCACCTCGCCGCACAGGCACTGGTGCGCCACGGACGCGACAGCGATGACCCCGTCATCACCGAGCGGCTGGTCAAGCTGACGGATGAACAGGGCCTGGAAGCCATCGCGGAGATGTGGGCCGAAAGTCCGGCGCGCTCCTTGCCCGGTGCACTGTGGCGCCTGTACGCGCTACGTGCGGCCACCGTCCAAGACCCGGAGCGCATCTCTGTTTACTTCCGTGCGGGCAAGGACACCGCGCAGGTCTCCAACGTGGTGGCGGGTGCCGCCGAGCCGCCGGGGGCCGACGAAATGCGGACCCTTGCAGACGCCATTCTTTCCGGCGCGTTCGACGGCGAGTTCGACGTCGCGCTGGAACGTTCCGCCGCCTTCTGCCGTGTGGTTGCGCTCGGCCAGGCGACCCTCGCCGACGGCGCCGAACACGGAAATGAGGCCCACGCGAGTAAGCTCACGCGCAACTCGCATCAGCTCGTGAAGACCGCCGAGGACCTTGAGCACGCAGCGAACGCCTGGCGTCTGGGCGAACTCGACTGAACCAGCAGGCCCGATCTGTCAATGTTGACTTGGGCCGGGCAACGTAGAACACTAAAACTGGTGCCGAGCCGCGAAACCCCCGGGCTTCAACATTTAGCCGCCTAGAGCGGCCTACCGCCGAGAGGCGTATCCGGTTCGGCACCATTTTCTTGCCTGCTTACAGGCCGCAGGCAGGGGCCCGGTAGACTCAATACCAGTTGCAGGCCTGCGTCAAGTCACAGTGGGCGGCCCCAGACCCAGTACAACGCCCGGAGACCGAACCCAACGTGAAGCTGCGCCTTTTCCCCCAGGAGCCCGCCGGGCTGGTCTTGTTATCCCAAATGGCCCAGCAGATCGTGCACGCCAGCGCCACCATGGCCGAGATCCTGGGCGTTCCAGCCTCCGAGCACGCCAAGCTGGTGGACGATATGCACAATCACGAGGCGAAATCAGCCGAGTTGCACTTCGCCCTGCTGACCCACATGCGCACAAGCTTCGTGAACCCACTCCCCCGCGAAGATATGTACGCCCTGTCCCGTTATCTCAACGAGGCCCTCGAAAAGCTGGACGGTGCCGCCGAACTAGTCTCCCTCTACAAACTGGACCGGTTACCCAAGCGTGCCGCAGACCAGCTGGAGATCATCAGCAGGCAGGCCGAGCTCACCGTGGAGGCCATGCGTAGGCTCAACAACCTCGATGACCTTGAGGACTACTGGATCGAGATCCTCCGGCTGGCCAAACGGGCGGAGCGAACGCATCGCGTCTGGGTGGCGGACATGATCCGGGACATGAAGTGGGCCCAGTATTCACGCAACCGCGATGTGGCCAACCAGCTGGTGGAAGTCACCAAAGACATGCGGCGCATCGCCACCCAGGTAGGCAGCATCATCGTCAAGGAATCCTGACGTGACGGCAGTGATCTTCGGCGCGGTGGTCCTGCTGACCGCAGTGTTTGCCTTCCTCAATGGCTTTAGGGACGTCTCCACCTCGGTAGCGCTCGCCGTCCGGACCCGGGCCCTCACACCGTCGGTGGCTGTGCTGCTGGCCGCCTTTTTCAATCTGGTGGGTGCCTTGCTCAGCGCCAGCGTTGTGGTGGCCATCAGCCACACATGGATTCATCTGCCGGCGGGCACCAGCGGCCTGAGCATCCTCCTGGCGGGTGTGGGCAGCGCCTGCGCCTGGGGCCTGCTGATGTGGTGGCGCGGCATCCCGGCGTCCTCCACGCACGCCCTGGTAGGCGGGCTGGCCGGCGCCGGGGTCGCCAGCCTCGCCGTCGGCGGGATGGGGGTAGGCGGCGTTGACCGGTCCCTGCTGCTCCAGGTAATACTGCCGCTACTGCTCTCGCCCATCGTCGCCTATGTTGGCGCCTACCTGGCAGTCTTCCCCGCAACCTGGGCCGCCCGCTATGCACAGCCCAATGTCATCAACCAGCGTTTCCGCCGCAGCCAGGCCGTCGCGGCCGGCGCTGTCGCTTTCGGCCACGGCCTGCAGGACGGCCAGCGGGTGGGCGCCGTGCTGCTGCTGGCCCTTGTCGCGGCCGGTTATGCCGACGGCGACAGCATCCCCCTGTGGGTGGCGCTGGTATCCGCTGCCATGATGACCGCCGGGACCCTCTGCGGCGGCTGGCGGATCTCGTACACCCTCGCCTCCAGGATCACCCGGATCGACCCGCTGCGCGGCTCCGTGTCCCAGACGTTCAGCGCCATCATGCTGCTCGTTGGGGCCGTTGCGTTGCAGTGGCCCCTGTCTACGACCCACACTGTGACGGCCTCCGCGTTGGGCGCGGGCGAAAACCAGCACTTCGCGGTGACCAATCGGAAACTGGTCCTGAATATCCTCGGGCTGTGGGTCCTCACACCGGTGGCGGCCGCTGCCGTGGCCTTTGTCTTCGCCCTGGCGCTGTCACCACTGACCAGCGTTTAGTGCAAACATCCCGTTAACCACGACCGACTGCTCCAACGACGCCCTTCTGAGCTATCAAAAGGGCCGCGCCGGGGCAGTCGATGTGTGGTT
>JBDTQQ010000039.1:0-10779 GCA_039932075.1 Pseudarthrobacter sp.
GACTGGAGCCAGGAAGATGCCGAAGATACGGCCCGAATCCTGACCCGGCTCTCCGAATCCCTCAAACAATCAGCCCGGGCAACGGCGGCCGGACCCATCACTATGCCTATTCAGGAGCACTGATATGTCAAGCCAGCCACCCGCCGCACCAACCTTGGCGATGACCCACCGCCAGATCATGGAAGCCCTTACCGGGCTCCTCGCTGCGTTCTTCACGGCCATCCTCAGCAGCACCATCGTGGCCAACGCACTCCCCACCATCATGTCCGATCTCCACGGCACCCAGACGGACTTCGCCTGGGTGATCACGGCCGCGCTGCTGGCCAACGCCGTCACCACTCCCATCTGGGGCAAGCTGGCCGACCTCTTCAACAAGAAGATCCTGGTCCAGCTGAGTATTGTCATCTTCGTGGCCGGCTCCGTAATGGCCGGGCTCTCCGAAACCATCCCGCTGCTGCTCACGGCCCGCGTGATCCAGGGCGTAGCCATGGGTGGACTCACAGCCCTGGCCCAGGCCATCATCGGCACCATGATCCCGCCGCGGGACCGCGGTAAATACTCCGGTTACATGGGTGGCGTCATGGCTGTCGGCACTGCCGGCGGCCCGCTGCTCGGCGGATTCATCGTGGACAGCCCCCTGGGCTGGCGCTGGACCTTCTTCGTCTGCGTGCCGCTCGCCGTCGTCGCCCTCATCCTCCTGCAGGTCACCCTGAAGATCCAGCACATCAGGCGCCCCGCCAAGATCGACTGGCTCGGCTCCATCCTGCTGACCTCCGGCGTCAGCCTCCTGCTGATCTGGGTTTCCTTCGCCGGCAACCCCGCGTACTACGACTGGGTGTCTTGGCAGTCGGCCGCCATGGTGGGCGGCGGCGTGGTGCTGCTGGCGCTCCTGGTGCTCGTGGAATCCAAGGTGGAGCAACCCATCATCCCGCTGAAGATCATCTCCGAACGCACCACCGCCCTGGCCATCCTCGCCTCCGTGGCGGTGGGCATCGCGATGTTCGGCTCCACCACCTTCCTGGGCCAGTACTTCCAAGTGGCACGTGGCGCGACCCCCACGGAAGCCGGGCTCCTTACCCTTCCGATGATCGCCGGAAACCTGACGGGCTCGGTTGCCTCAGGCCTGCTGATCAGCCGCACCGGCAAATGGAAGAGGTACCTGATCGGCGGTTCCATCCTGCTGATCGGCGGCCTGGGCCTTGCAGGCACCATGGATCACACCACCGAGCTCTGGCAGGCAGGGATCTTCACGGCCATCCTCGGCGTGGGCCTGGGCATGCTGATGCAGAACCTGGTGCTGGCCGTCCAGAACACCGTCCGCGCTTCAGACATCGGCACTGCCAGCGCGTCCGTGGCATTCTTCCGCTCGGTGGGCGGGGCCATCGGCGTCGCCGTGCTGGGCGCCGTGCTCAGCAACCGGGTCAGCCAACTTGCCACCCAGGGCCTGGCGGCGGCTGGTATCCCGGTGACGGGCGGCTCGGCGGGAGCCTCCATGGACCTTGTTGACATGCCCGCGCCAGTGCGCGAAATCATGCGCGCCGCGTACGGCGATGCCACTGCCGAGGTCTTCCTGATCTCAGCCGGTGTGGCCGTGGTGGCCTTGCTCTCGGTGCTGTTCATCAAGGAACGCCCGTTGCGGCGCACCGTGGACATCCAGCCGGACAGCAAGCCTGGCGGCGAGCCGGACGCGGATGCTGACCGTCCGACGGCGGAACTCGCCTCCGCCAGTCGCTGACCTGCGACTTACCGCCTTGGCGTCTTAGCACCAACGGCCACTCGGAGCCCCTCAGCCGGGGCCCCAAGTGGCCGTTGGCGGCAGAGAAAGAGGCTCCAGTATGCCCAGGGGATGATTTTGCCCCGGCGTATTTCGCCCGGGCAACGGATTTCGTACAGTAGGTAGGCTAAGAATGTCAGCCTCTGCTGCTACTACTTATCTCACCTTTTCGCGCTCTCTTCCTTAAGGACCCGTGGGCATGCTCCTGACCCTGATACGGCGCTATTCCAAGCCGTATACGCCGTACATCGTGGCCGTGATTTTTTTCCAGCTGGCGTCCACCATCGCAGCGCTCTACCTGCCCAGCCTCAACGCCCAGATCATCGATGAGGGCGTTTCCCGCGGTGACACCGACTTCATTTGGCGGACCGGAGCCGTGATGCTCCTCGTGGCCCTGGTCCAGGTGGGCGCGGCCATTGCCGGGGTCTACTTCGGCTCCAAGACGGCCATGGCCGTGGGGCGTGACCTCCGCCGCGGGGTGTTCCGCAAGGTCACCAGTTTCTCGGCGAAGGACGTGAACACGTTTGGCGCCCCTACCCTCATCACCCGCGGCACGAACGACGTCCAGCAGGTTCAGATGCTGCTGCTGATGGGCCTGAACTTCATGGTGGCGACTCCCATCATGTGCATCGGCGGCATCATCATGGCGCTGCGCGAGGACCTTAGCCTTTCCTGGCTGGTCTGGGTGTCCGTGCCTGTGCTGATTGTGGTGGTGGGCTACCTGGTGGTCCGCCTGATGCCCCTCTTCCGCGCAATGCAGAAGAAGATCGACCGCATCAACGCCGTGCTGCGTGAGCAGATCATCGGCATCAGGGTGGTCCGCGCCTTTGTCCGCGAACCCTACGAGACCGGCCGATTTGGTGTCGCAAACAAGGACCTGACCGACGTTTCCCTGAAAATCGGGGCCCTGTTTGTCCTGATGTTCCCGGCCATCGGCATGATCCTGCACCTGTCCACCGCCGCCGTGCTGTGGTTCGGCGGCCAGCGTGTGGATTCCGGCGACATGCAGGTGGGCGCCCTGACCGCCTTCCTGCAGTACCTGCTGCAAATCCTGATGGCCGTCATGATGGGCACGTTCATGGCCATGATGATCCCTCGCGCCTCGGTCTGCGCGGACCGCATCGGTGAAGTGCTCGACGTCGAACCCTCCATTCACGATCCAGAACGTCCCGAAACACCCGCCACCCTTGCGGGCGTAGTGGAGTACCGGAACGTCACCTTCGCCTACCCCGGTGCCGAATCGCCGGTCCTGAGCAACATCAGTTTCACCGCCAAGCCGGGCGAGACCGTGGCCATCATTGGTTCCACCGGTGCAGGCAAGACCTCCCTGCTGTCGCTGCTGCCACGCCTTTACGACATTGCCGAGGGTGAGGTCCTGCTGGACGGCGTCTCCGTCAGCAACCTGGACCGGGCCGAGCTCACCAAACGCGTTGCCCTGGTCCCGCAGCGGCCCTACCTTTTCTCCGGCACCATCGAGCACAACCTGCGTTTCGGCAAGACCGAAGCCACGGATCAGGAACTGTGGGATGCGCTGCACATCGCCCAAGGCGAGGACTTTGTCCGGGCGAAAAAGAACGGCCTGAACGCCCGGATCGCGCAGGGCGGCACCAACGTGTCGGGCGGGCAGCGGCAGCGGCTTTGTATTGCCCGCGCCTTGGTCACCAAGCCCAAGGTGTTCCTCTTTGACGACTCCTTCTCGGCCTTGGACGTGGCCACGGATGCCAGGCTCCGTGCCGCGCTTAAACGGACCACCGCCGATGCCACCGTGATCATCGTGGCCCAGCGCATCACCACCATCACCGATGCGGACCAGATCCTGGTCCTGGACAACGGCAGGATCGTGGACCGCGGAACGCATGAGGAACTCCTGGAAACCTCGCCCACCTACCAGGAAATTGTGGAATCCCAGCTGAGCGTGGAGGAAATGGCATGAGCGCCGCCAAGAAGGACTCGGCACTGGCCGGGAACCAAAGCGGGGGAGTAACCCCGGGCACTGCGGCAACCCCGGAAGACCGCTTGGAGGACGACGAATTCTTCGAGGAGGAGTTCAAGCCCTCCGAGGCTGACGGCGATATGTTCGGGGGCATTCCCGCCAAAAAAGCGGAACACTTCTGGCCCTCTGCCAAACGGTTGCTGGGCCTGCTGAAGCCCGAAGCCGCAGGCATCTACGCCGTGGTGGCCCTGGTGGTGGTCTCGGTGGTCCTGAACGTCATCGCGCCCAAGATCCTGGGCCAGGCCATGGACGTGATTTTCGGCGGCGTGGTGGGCAAACAGCTGCCCGCAGGTGCGAGCAAAGAACAGTTCGTTGAAGGGCTGCGCCAGCAGGGCCAGGAGAACTTCGCGGACATGGTTTCCCGAATGGAGCTTGTTCCCGGCACCGGGATCAACTTCCAGAAGTTGTCCGTCCTGATTGCGATCGTGCTGCTGATGTACTTCGTGGCCAACATCTTCCTGTGGCTCCAGGGCTATGTGCTGAACCGCATCGTGATGAAGGTGATCCGCAGGCTCCGTGACGATACCGAAAAGAAGCTGAACCGGCTTCCGCTGAACTACTTCGACACCCGCCAGCGCGGCGACGTGCTCTCCCGGGTGACGAACGACGTCGACAACGTCCAGCAGGCGCTGCAGCAGGCCTTCGCGCAGCTGATCAGCTCCCTCCTGACGGTCATCGGCATTGTCATCATGATGTTCATCGTGTCCTGGCAGTTGGCCCTGATCGCACTGATCGCACTTCCGCTTTCGGGCGTGGCGGCGGGACTGATTGGCTCGCGCAGCCAGAAGCTCTTCGCCGCCCAGTGGAAGAACACGGGTGAGCTGAACGGCCAGATCGAGGAATCCTTCTCCGGGCACGACCTGGTCCGCGTCTTCGGCCGTGACGCCGACATGCTGGAGCGCTTTGAAGAGCGGAACGAGGCCCTCTACAAGGCCAGCTTCGGAGCCCAGTTCGTCTCCGGCATGATCTTCCCGGTCATGCAGTTCGTCTCCTACCTCAGCTATGTTGGCATCGCCGTGGTGGGTGGGCTGCGGGTGGCCTCGGGCTCGATGTCCCTGGGTGATGCGACGGCTTTCATCCAGTACTCACGCGAGTTCACCCAGCCGCTGGGGCAGATGGCCGGCATGGCCAACATGCTCCAGTCCGGTGTGGCCTCCTCCGAGCGGGTGTTTGAATTCCTCGACGCCGACGAGCAGGATGCCGAGACCGCCACCGATCACCTGCCGGCCAAGACCGACGGGCACGTGGAGTTCCAGGACGTCACGTTCAGCTACACCGAAGACAAGAAGCTGATCGAGAACCTGTCCTTCACGGCCGAGCCCGGGCACACGGTGGCCATCGTGGGCCCCACCGGCGCGGGAAAGACCACACTGGTCAACCTGGTGATGCGCTTCTATGAGCTCAACTCCGGGTCCATCACCCTGGACGGCGTGGACATCACCAAGCTGAGCCGCGCCGAGCTGCGGTCCAAGGTGGGCATGGTGCTCCAGGATGCCTGGCTGTTCGGCGGCTCCATCTACGACAACATCCGCTACGGCAACCTGGACGCAACCGAGGAACAGGTCATGGCGGCGGCGAAGGCCACCTTCGTAGACCGCTTTGTGCGCGCCCTGCCGGATGGGTACGGCACCGTGATCGATGAGGAAGGCAACAACGTCAGCGCCGGTGAGAAGCAGCTCATCACCATTGCCCGTGCGTTTGTGGCCAACCCGTCGCTGCTCATCCTGGACGAGGCCACCAGTTCCGTGGACACGCGCACCGAACTGCTGGTCCAGAAAGCCATGGCGGCGCTGCGGACGGACCGCACCAGCTTCGTGATCGCCCACCGGCTCTCCACCATCCGCGACGCCGACACCATCCTGGTGATGGAGAACGGCAAGATCGTGGAGCAGGGCAATCACAAGACACTGCTCGCGGCCGAAGGCCCCTACTACCGCCTGTACATGTCGCAGTTCGCCGGGTCCGACGCTGAAGAAACAGTTGTGGACGACTCGACGGCGGTGCACAGCTGAGCGCGAACGGTAGCGCGTCCGGCCCCCGGCGCATCGAGGTCCTGGTCCCGATGCGCTGGGGCGACATGGACGCCTACGGGCACATCAACAACGTCCAGATCGTGCGGATGATGGAGGAAGCCCGGATTGCTGCGTTCGGGCCGCCGCGAGGTACCGGCATGCCCGGCAGCGAGCCCGAAGTCGGACTCTTCAACGAGGTCCCCGACGGCACCCTGGCCCTCGTGGTGGACCACAAGATCCGTTACGTCAAGACCCTCGAGTACCGCAACGTCCCGGCCGTGGTCCAGGTGTGGATAGGGGCCGTGAAAGGCGCCAGCTTCGACATTCACTACGTGGTGCAGGACCCGGTGACCCGCGAGGACTGCGTCCGGGCCAGTAGCCACCTCGCGTTTGTTGACGAGGCCTCCGGGCGCGTCCTGCGTCTGACCCCCGAGCAAAAGGAACGGATGGCGCCGTTTACCTTTTGACGCCGTTCACCTTTTGAGCCGCGCAGAAGCTGCGCACTTTCAAACGGGCACTCGCCAGCCCCGCACTTCCAAACCGCATTCGCCACCCCGGCACCCGTTGCACGGTGGCGTTGCACACCCGAGACTGGGTACATCCACTAAGGAGCGTTGACCATGGCCAAGAAGACCAAAAAGACCTGGAAAGAGATGTCACCGGCGGCACGGGCAGGATTCGTGGCGGTCGGGATAGTGCAGGTGGCGCTGATGCTGGCTGCCCAGCGGGACATCAGCAAGCGCCCGGCAGCCCAAATCAACGGGCCAAAGGCGGCCTGGCGGGCGGCTGCCCTCATCAATTTCATCGGACCGATGGGATACTTCATTCTCGGGCGCAAGCGGCCCGGGGCGGTCACCTAGGACCCCCGGCAAGATCCGGCCGGGCCAGAGCCGGGGAACCGGGACCTAAGAGCAGGCACCCAGCTTGAGCCTGTAAATTTGAACCTATGACCCCGCCTCCCAAGCCTGCAATGCACCGCGCCCTCGGCGTCTCCAAGGAGATCGAGGAGGCTGCGTGGTTTGTACTCGGTCCGGGCCTGCAGGGCAAACCCTCGGCGCTGGACGGCAAGACCCTGACCTGGACGGCCGACGCCGCGGCAGAGCTGCTGGCACGCCTGGAACAGGGGATGGCGGATGCCAAGGCACCCATGATGACCAATCTCCGGCAGAACCTCGAGGGAGCCTCCCGCGAGGCGAAACAGCTCGCCGTGGAACTGCTTTTCCTGCAGTCGCTGCCGCTGGCGCACGAGGTGAAGTCGCTCAAGGTCAAGCGCGCCCGCGTGGCCGAAGCAGCGTCCTGGCTGGAGCCTGCGCTGGAGCTGCCCGAGGAACTGTACAAGGGCATGACGGACCACGGCGTGATCAGGGACCGCACCGCCGAATTCAACTGGACCATCTGGGATCACCTGAAGTGGCTCTGCCGTTTCGTGCAGCACGTGGACCAGCAGGTTCCGGCGGCCATCAACAAGGCGTTGAAGGATCCACTGAAGTTCCACGAGCTGGCTGCCGGCGCCCCCGAGGACCAGCCTGCCATCCGCCGCAGCATCGAGTACCTTGCCTGGCCCAGCTATTTTGAACCCGTGGTGGCCGACGTCGAACGCCGGGAAATCCGTGATGCCTTCGCGTCCCTGGTGGGCGGCGCCAACGGCGACTCGGACGAGGACATTACCGCCGACATCCACCGCATCCGCCTGCACCTGGACGAACAGGCCGGGCAGCGCATCGACTGGTACGCCCGCCAGCTGGTGAGTCAGTGGCGCAAAGTCGGGGACCCCGGCCGCCGTGCCTGGCTGCTGCGTACCCACAGCGACAACGCCGAGCTCCTCGGCGCGTGGCACGAGGAGGAAAAGGTGACGCTCGACGTCGAACACCTCCGCCACCTCAACCCCGGCGTCACTGCCGGGCTGGTGCAACACGCGGTGGACGAGGACTACAAACACCTGGGCTACGTGGAGCGGGAGGACACCAAGACCGCCGTCTTCGCGTTCCTGACGGTCATGAAACCCGGCGACCTTGTCCTGTACCAGAACTCGGGCACGGTGCGGCTCGGCGTGGTGCTGGGCGAACCCGAGCACAATGAAGACAACCGCCAGATGCGGCGCAAGGTCCGTTGGCTCGACGATGAAGGGCACGCCACGGGCGAACTTCCCCGTCACGTGCAGCGCCAGCTGGCCACTGCCGGCATCATCGTGGACGTCACCAAGGTGGTGCAGGCGCTGCAGGCGCTCGTCCCCGGTGAGGCGGAACCGGACGACGACGATCCCGCGACAGCCGCCGTCGAAGTCGTCCCTGTGCCGGAGGGCTTTCGCCCGCTGGACCGCGCCTTCGCGGATTCGCTCCACATGGACCTCGAGCCGCTGCAGGAGATCGCGGAACTGTTGGAGGAGAACCGCCAGCTGGTTCTATACGGTCCGCCGGGAACCGGCAAGACGTATCTGGCCAAGCACCTCGCCGCGGAGCTCGCGCAGGACAGCACGGACGAACGGGTGAAGCTGGTGCAGTTCCATCCGTCGTACGCGTATGAGGACTTCTTCGAAGGCTACCGGCCGGACAAAACGGATGAGGGCCAGGTGTCCTTCAAGCTCGTGGCGGGCCCGCTGCGCCGGCTGGCCGAGGAAGCAGCCAAACCCGGAAACGAAAAGAAGCCCTACTTCCTGATCATCGACGAGATGAACCGTGCCAACCTGGCCAAAGTCTTCGGCGAGCTGTACTTCCTACTCGAGTACCGCGACGACAGGATCTACCTGCAGTACAGCCCCAACGAGCCGTTTACACTGCCGGACAACCTGTACATCATCGGCACCATGAACACCGCAGACCGGTCCATCGCCATGATGGATGCTGCCATCCGCCGCCGGTTCGCGTTCATCGAACTGCACCCGCAGACCGAACCGGTCAAGGGCTCCCTGCTGCGCTTCCTGCAGGCGCGGCAGCTCGACACCACGCCGGCGCTGTTGCTCGATGCGCTGAACGCGGCCATTGATGAGTGGGACCGGGACTTGATGATCGGCCCGTCGTACTTCATGAAACCTGCGGCGCAGACCCCTGCCGGGCTGCGCCGGATCTGGAAGTACGAGCTGATGCCGCTGCTCGAGGAGCACTACCACGGCCAGCTGACCCGGGCGCAGCTGGAGGAGCGGTTCGGGCTGGAGCCGCTGCTGGGACGCCTTGCGGCCAGCTAAGGGGCTGCCGGCCGATGCCGTCCCGGCCCAAGGCCACCCGGCCAAGCCACTGCCGGCTAAGCCCGTGCAGGCTCCGGCGCACGGCGCCCCCGCGAAGGGGAGCACGCACCTGGTCCTGGACGAGCTGTCCGGCGGCGTTGTGGACCGGCTCGACGCCGCCAGCGCCGCGTTCCTGAACTCGAGCGGGCTGGCTAAGGCCTCCCCGATGGGCATGGGCCTCTACCGCATCGAGCCGGTGGGCAAAGTGGGGTCCGTGCGTACTGCCACCCTGCAGCTGGATGTCCAGCCCAAGGACCGTCTGGGCCTGAGCCGGCTGCTCTTTCTTCTCGGCTACGCCGGCAACCAAGGTTTCCGGGCTGACTCTGTGTCCGCTGTCGAGGACCGCGAACTCTGGAGTGCGCTGGCGGAGTCGCTGGCACAGTTGGCTGAGCGTGCTTTGGGCCGGGGAGTGCTGCAGGGCTACCTGACCGTGGATGAGTCCCTCCGCACGGTGAAGGGCCGCATCCGGATTTCAGACCAGATTTCCCGCCGCCCGGGCATGCTGGTGCCACTGGAAGTGTCGTACGACGAGTTCACCGAGGACATCGCGGAAAACCGGATTCTGCGCGCGGCCCTGGACCGCATGGGCCAGGTCCCACGTGTCCGGCCTGAGGTCTTGAGCCGCCTGCGCCAGCTCAAGGGAAAGCTCGACGCCGTCACCCGGCTTCCGGCCGGCGCTCCGCTGCCGCCGTGGACACCGAGCAGGATGAACGTCCGCTACCACTCAGTGCTGCGCCTGGCCGGGCTGATCCTGCGGAACGCGTCCGCCGAAGCCGGCGAGGGCAAGCAGCAGACGGCGTCGTTCGTGGTGGACATGGCGCAGGTGTTTGAGGACTTCGTGGGCGCGGCGCTCCGCGAGGCCATGGCGGTGTATCCGGGGGAGACGCGGCTGCAGTACAACGCACTCCTCAGCGAGGCCGTCCGCGATGCTGACAGGCTCTCGGTCCGCCCTGATGCCGTGCACGTGCTGGACGGCCGCCCCGTGGTGGTCTACAACGCCAAGTACAAGGCAGCAGCGGATCTCGGCGCGTCCCTCACCGCCGACCACTACCAGATGCTGGCCCACTGCACCGCCCTGGGCGTACCGACGGCCTGGCTCGTCTACGCAGGTGCGGGCGAGATGAAGCTGCGGCGGATCCTCAACACCGATATCGACATAGTGGAGTTTCCACTGGATCTGTCGTTGCCGCCGTCGGACATCCTTGCCGCGGTGGCGGAGCTGGCACGGCAGTCCTGGGGCGAAGTCGTCCGCACTTCCCTCTGCGGCGGCTAGGCCGCGCCCTCCCCACCCGCTCAACCTCGGAACTTAGACCGGCACGCGGAACATAAAGGTTGTGCCTTTGCCCAGCTGGCTTTCCACTTGGATGGTGCCGCCGTGGGCCTCCACAATCGCCTTGCTGATGGACAGACCCAGCCCGACCCCGGGAATGGCGGTCCGGCGCACACTGCTGGTCCGGAAAAACTTTGAGAACACTTCGGCCTGGTCCTCACTGCTCATGCCCATCCCGGTATCACTGACGCGGCAGGCAACGTGGCCGTCTTCCTGCGCCAAGGACACCACCACGTTTCCGCCATCGGGCGAGTACTTGACGGCGTTCGAGACGAGATTGTCCAGCACCTGGGAGATCCGGGGGCCATCCACATGGGCATCCAGCCGGGCTGGTGCGTCGGCTTTGAGTACCACGCGGGCGGCGTCAGCCTTGGGCATGGCGGCGGCCACGCTGGCGCGGACCAGCTCGGCAACGTCCACGGCATGCGGCGTCACGATCAATTGGCCGTT
>JBDTQQ010000040.1:0-10734 GCA_039932075.1 Pseudarthrobacter sp.
ATCGGTGGTGCCGATGATCCAGTGCCGGCCCCACGGGATCACAAACAGCACCGATTTTTCGGTCCGCAGGATCAGGCCAACGGTGGACTGGAACCGGTCGCGGGGCACCACCAGGTGGATGCCCTTGGACGCCCGCACCTTCAGCTGGCCACGGTCCGTGACCATGGCCTGGGTTTCGTCAGTCCATACCCCGGTGGCGTTAATGACCTGCTTGGCGCGGATGTTGAACTGCGAACCGTCCTCGTGGTTGACCACCTTGGCCCCCACCACGCGTTCGCCTTCACGCAGGAAGTCCACCACGGCCATCTGGTTCACCGCATGGGCGCCGTAGTGTGCCGCCGTCCGGACGAGGTTGGCGCAGTATTTTGCGTCGTCCACCTGGCCGTCGTAGTAGCGGATTGACCCCACAAAGGCATCCTTTTTGAGGCTGGGCGCGGCCCGGAGGGTGCCGCGCCTGGAGAGGTGCTTGTGGAACGGCACGCCCCGCCGGTGCCCGTTGGAGACGGACATCAGGTCGTACAGGGCGATGCCGGCCCCCACGTAGGGACGCTCAAAGAAGGGTTTGGTCAAGGGGTACAGGAACGGCACCGGCCGGGCCAGGTGCGGGGCGAGTTCCGAAAGCAGCAGTCCACGTTCCTGCAACGCTTCCTTGACCAGCCCGAAGTCCAGCATCTCCAGGTAGCGCAGGCCGCCGTGGATCAGCTTGGATGACCGTGACGACGTGCCGGCAGCCCAGTCGCTGGCCTCCACGATTCCCACGCTGAGTCCGCGGGTCACCGCATCCAGGGCCGCGCCCGTCCCGACGATCCCGCCGCCCACAATAAGGATGTCCAGTTCGTTGCCTGGCTCGGATGTGGCCCTTAGCCGGGCAATCGATGCTTCCCGGGCTGCGGGCCCCAGGACACCGCCTTCGTTTGGAACACTGTTCACGGAACGCCTCCCCTTGCCGCTGCTGCCGGTAGTAAACCCACACTACTTCGTTGCAGCGCAGTTGGGCAGGCGTCTGCGGACCCTTAGTTACCGGCGTACGGGGACACCACGACGTCGACGCGCTGGAATTCCTTCAGGTCCGAGTACCCCGTGGTGGCCATCGACCGGCGGAGCGCTCCGATCAGGTTCGACGTGCCGTTGGTGTGGTGGCCCGGCCCGAAGAGCACCTCTTCGAGCGGCCCGACAGTGCCCACATTGGCCCGGTCCCCGCGCGGCAGTTCCAAGTGGTGGGCTTCCTGGCCCCAGTGCCATCCCTTGCCCGGAGCCTCCTCGGCCCTCGCGAGGGCGCTGCCGAGCATCACGGCATCCGCGCCCATGGCGATTGCCTTGACGATGTCACCCGAGGTGCCCATGCCGCCGTCGGCGATTACATGGACGTAGCGTCCGCCCGATTCGTCCATGTAGTCGCGGCGGGCGGCCGCGACGTCGGAGATTGCGGAAGCCATGGGCGAATGGATTCCCAGCGCGCGGCGGGTGGTGGCGGTGGCTCCCCCGCCGAAGCCGACCAGCACGCCGGCCGCGCCGGTCCGCATCAGGTGCAGGGCGGGCGTGTAGCCGGCCGCGCCGCCCACAATCACCGGAACGTCGAGTTCGTAAATGAACTGCTTGAGGTTCAGCGGTTCGTCTTCTTTCGAGACGTGCTCGGCTGAGACGGTGGTTCCGCGGATAACGAAAATGTCGACGCCGGCGGCCACCACGGTTTTGTAGTGTTCCTGGGTGCGCTGCGGCGTCAGCGATCCGGCCACGGTCACGCCGGCGGCACGGATCTCGGCGAGGCGGGACGTGATCAGTTCCGGCCGGATGGGCGCCCGGTAGAGCTCCTGCATGCGGCCGGTCACCGCAGGGCTGTTAACCTCATCTTCGAGGGCGCCTATCTCATCAAGAATGGACTGCGGATCCTCGTAGCGGGTCCAGAGGCCCTCGAGGTCCAGGACACCCAGACCGCCCAGGTGACCCAGGGCGATGGCCGTGGCCGGGGACATGGCAGAATCCATCGGTGCCGCGATTACGGGCATCTCGAACTTGTAGGCATCAATCTGCCAGGAGACAGACACGTCCTTGGGGTCGCGGGTACGACGGTTAGGGACAATCGCAATGTCATCCAGGGAGTAGGCACGACGCCCACGCTTGCCACGGCCGATCTCGATCTCGTAAGTCACTGCTCTAGGTTATCCCAGCCCCGGCGTTCTCCTTGGCCGGGGCTAAGATTCCAGGGATGGGCAAACGCTGGATCTTCGACGGGCACATAGCCGGCATTGGTACCGCGTCAGGACTGCGGACCGTGGTGGGTCTCTGGCAGCAGTCCCCGTTCGGATCCTTTGCCGACGTCATGGTCCAGCACCCGTCAGGGCACCGGCTGCTGCTCGCCCCCACCCAGGAGGTGGCCGCCTTTATCTCGGCCACGTACAGCTTCGATTCCGTGAAGGTCGTGGAGGTGAATGCGCGGTTCACGGATCGGCTTCTGACGGTCGACGCCGGTCCGCTGCAGCTGAGTGCAGGTATGGACGGCAGGACCGTCCTCGGCAGGGTGCTGCGCGCAGTGCCGCGGCCCCTCGCTGTGCACACTGCCTGGCTGCAGGCCATCGGTCCTCTGGCCGGGCTGCTCAGCCCCGGGGCCCGGACCTCGGGTACTGCCGGAAGCGGCAGGCTGGAGTATTACGGGGTGAGCGACCTTCACCACATCAGTTCCGCCGTCGTAAGTTGGAACGGTGTGTACGCCGGGGACCTGGCACCCATCCGTCCCGGCGTAACGTTCGGCTTCAGCAGCGTCCCGGCCCAGCCCAGCGTGGCCCGTGTGCGAACCACTGTGGTGGACGCCGCCGCAGCCGGGGACAAGTCCCCATCGCGGCGGCCTGCCGAATAACGTAGTTTGAGCACCACAGCGGAACGGCAAGGGCCGTTTGCGAACAATATTGGGGGACACCATGGCGCCTGGGATCTACGGTGCTGACATTGACCAGCTGCGGACGCTGTCCCAATCACTGGGAAAGTCCGGCTCACGTCTGAAGAGCGTCGAGTCAACGGTCAATTCACTGCTGCAGTCGGCAGTCTGGAAAGGTACGGACGGGGACAAGTTCCGCAGCGAATGGGCCTCCTCGCTGCGTCCGATGCTCAACAGGACCTCAGAGTCCCTGCAGGAGCAGTCCAGGTCATTGCTGGTTCACGCTGACGAACAGGACCAGGCCAGCAACTCGAATGCCGGCGGAGCCTCGTCCCCGGCACCGTCAGGAGCAGGCGGAGCCGGCGGGACCGGCAACGGTTCAGTCCCGGAGCGCGGGTGGGGAGATTCGTTCACCGATCCCGACTACGAGCACGCACCAGGCGGCATCGAATGGGCGCTGGAGAAACTAGGAGTGGCTGACGGCAACGGAGCAGCCGACATCACCGCGGCCCTGATGTTTGTGGCCGACAAATTCCACTGGAACCTCGAGCTTGCCCAAGTCCAGTCCGGCGTCAGCAAGTTCTTTGACTTCATGAAGGGCTCCGGCCGGATCTTCGGGGCGCTGGGAGGCGCCATTGGCGTCCTGGATATAATCTCGGGTTTCGACAACAAGGACCCGTTCAGAATGGCCGACGGCGCGATAGGTGGCGGCCTCGCGGTGGCCGCACTTTTCGCCACGGGAACCATCGTGGGAGCACCGGCGGGCATAGTCCTTGGCGGTCTTGCGCTGGGCTGGGGGGTCCTGGGCATGATGTCCGGCGACGTTCCTGTCTCCAAGAGAATCTGGGACTTCGGTGCAGGTGTTGTGGGCGGCGTCAAGGATTTGGCCAGCGGCGCCGGGGATGCCTTGGGATGGGCCGGCGGTAAGCTCGGATTCGGCTAACGGACGGCCGAGCCCGCCCTGAGACCGAAACCCATTGACATGAGGAAACGATGACTGACCCCACTGGCCACGAAGCTACGCCCGACACCGGCTCCGAGATTCCTGCCGCAGCATACCGGATGACCAGCCATGAGATTCTGGCGCTGCTGGCTTTCGACCCGGGTGTCGGAACGTCCCTGACACGCCACGTACTCGGACTTGTCGAACTCCCGGACGATCACGATCTCGTCCGGGCCGGCGTGGGCACCCTGAACATCAGAAACACGGTGGAGATCAAGGGCGAAGAGGTCACACTGCTCGCCGAGGCAAGGATCCTGGCCCGGATCTTCAGTACGTCTTCCGAATGGTTCGACGTAACGCGGATCGGTGCCGGAGCTGTCTCGCCGAGCTACCTGGTGGACTCCCCGGCCGGCCGTGCGGCGATCTTCCTTAGACCCCTGAGCGAATACTTGTGCCTTCCACTCCGGGACGACGTCGACCTGCTCGATTTCGTACAGGTGACCGTGGACGAGGCGGTAGCAGCCCTGGGCGCCGAAGGCGGCGGAATCGTCAGCTCCCGGCGATACCGCGCCGGCTCGGACAAGCCGGTGATCGCCAACATCAAGGTCCTCGATGCCGGCGCCCTGCAACTGGCGTCCGCCCCTCTGGATGAAGACGGCCAGCTGGGTGTCCGCGATCTGGCCGCCGGGGAGCGGCCCGGTGCAACGGTCCGGACGTTACTGGCGGCCCCGGCATGACGGGTCCGGCCCCTTCCCCTACGGCGGTATCGGCCCCCCACGCTTTGGGGTATGCCCACCGGCGCGCCCGCGTCTTTATGTTCTGGTGGATGGGATTGGTGTTTGCCATCCCCGGTGCAGCCTACGCGGTAGCTTTGGCGGCTACCGGTCAAAGCCCGGAGGACGGCCTGGCCCTGGCCGGCCTGGGACTGGGATTGTCCGGCGTGGGGTGGCTGGCGGCAATCGGTCCACGATTTACCCGAACAGATCCCAAGCCTGCCGATGATCTCGCCCGCACGGAACAAAACATCCGCATCAATCCAGGTGTGGCCATCGGCTTAGTGGCCGTCATGCTGCTGATCGTGATTGCCCTCATGCTTGCCACCCCGCGAGGGACGTCCCCTGAAGCCCTGCCTGTGCTGGCCGCCCTGGCGGCATTCCCGCTGCCCGTCGCTGCTGCGCTTCTGTACTCAAGGCACCTTCACGTGAACCGGGAACGTCTTTACGCCGCCTGGCTGGCCAGGCGCTAGGTGGTACCCGGCCGTGCTGGCGATGGCGGCAACGCGAGTTATGGCCCGCTCTGAGCGTCCAGGCTGAGCTGGGACTCGAACATCCTGAAGTAGCGGCCACGCAGCGCAACCAGTTCCTTATGGGTGCCCTGTTCCACGATCTGCCCGTCCTCAAGCATGTAGACGATGTCCGCCTTTTCAATGGTGGCAAGCCGGTGGCTGATGGCGATGATGGTGCTGCTGCGGTCGGCGAAAAGCCTCGTGAAGATCCGGTGCTCGGCCAGCGCATCAATGGCTGACGTTGGCTCGTCCATCACCATAAAAGACGCGCTGCGGTAAAAGTTCCTGGCCATGGCGAGCCGCTGCCACTGGCCGCCGGAGAGTCCGCTGCCTTTCCGGCCGCGGGGATCCTCCATCCAGTTGCTGACGTGGTTGTCCAGGCCGTTAGGCAGCTTGTTGATGAATTCGAGGGCTTCGGCGTCGGCCGCCGCCCGCCGGATCCGGTCGTCATCCCGTGGCGAATCGACGTCGCCGAAGCGGATGTTGTCCGCGGCTGTCGCAAACTCGTATTTCAGGAACTCCTGGCTCAGCACCGCCAGGTGGCGGTTCCAGGAGGTGACATCGACGGCGTCGAGGTCGACGCCGTCGAGCATTACCTGCCCGGAGTCCGGGGCGTAAAGCCCGGCCAGAATCCTGATCAAGGTGGACTTCCCGGCACCGTTCTCACCCACGATGGCAATGTGTTGCCCTTCCCGGATGGTCATGCTGATGCCGCGGATCACCTCGAGGTCGCTGCCTGTGTAGGTGAAACGGATGTCCCGCAGCTCCACCGTCTTGGGCGACTGCAGCAGCGGCGGGGCGTGGCGGGCGTGGATCGGCAGTGCCATGAACAGCTCATAGTCCTTGAGGTTCGCCAGGTCCTCATCGATGGAACTTAGCGAGGACACCAGGTTGTTGGCCGTGGACAGGGCACGGCTGACAATCTGCTGGACGTAGAGGAACTGGCCCACCGGCTGCGCCCGGGCGATGATTTGTCCCACCACCCAGATCAGCGAGACCACTTCGGCGCCGTATTGCAGCGCATCGGCGGCAAGCTGCTTCGGGATGTAGCGCTTCTGGAAGTCAAGGCGCCGGCGCTCGTCAGCGTCCCGCAACCTGGACCGGAGGTGCATCAGGTAGCCCACAATCCCATACAGCCGCATCTCCGCGATGTGCTGCGGGCGGAGCAGGTTCGTTTCGATCATCCGCCGCTGGCGGCGCGAATCCACCTGCGTGTTCCAGTGCGCGATCTGCTCCCGGGAAAGCTTGAACTGGAGGTAGACGCTGGGCACGATCGCCACGAGGACAATCACGGCGATCCACCAGCTGACCAGCAACAGGGCACCCACTGCCAGGATTACCGAAACCAACTGGGTGAAGATCGCGGCGATCCGGTCCAGGACCCTGGCGTAGGAGTCGGAGAACCGTTTGGCGCGGTCGTACAGGTCCACGGTCTCTTTGTCGTCATAGTGCCAGAACTCGAGCGCCAGGAACCGCTCATACATCTGGTCGCCCACGATGGCGCCCACTTTGAAACTCATAAGCTGCTGGATGTACCGGTCCACGCTGCTGAAGGCACCCCAGAACAGTCCCAGGGCGGCAGTGATGATCACGTACACGATGGCCTGCTGGCCCGCCTCGGCATTGCCGGCGTAGGCGGCTGCCAGGGCCGTGGTGGTCAGCGCGGCGTAGTAGGTGGTCACCAGCGGCAGCGTCGCCGAGATCAGCGATCCCAGAACCTTCATGACGACGGCGGCGGGCGAGGCCCGGAAGCTGACGCGCAGAACCTGCGCCACGGCCCGGGCGTAGGGCCTCACGGAAAGTTTCCGGCTGGGCGTCCGGGCGGGCCGCAGCTCAGACACGTCCGTTAACGCGAACCGTAGTTCGGAGCCTCCACGGTCATCTGGATGTCGTGGGGGTGGGATTCCTTCAGGCCCGCCGCGGTGATGCGGACAAACTTGCCGCGCGCCTTGAGCTCCGGGACGGTGGGTGCGCCGGTGTAGAACATGGTCTGGCGGAGGCCGCCCACCAGCTGGTAGGCCACCGAAGCGAGCGGGCCACGGTAAGCGACGCGGCCTTCGATGCCCTCAGGAATGAGCTTGTCGTCTCCGGAAACGTCTGCCTGGAAATAGCGGTCCTTGGAGTAGGACGTGTTCTTGCCACGGGTCTGCATGGCTCCGAGGGAGCCCATGCCGCGGTAGAGCTTGAACTGCTTGCCGTTGACGAAGATCAGGTCACCCGGGGACTCATCGCAGCCGGCGAGGAGGGAGCCCAGCATCACGGTGTCCGCGCCGGCGACAAGCGCCTTGCCGATATCGCCCGAGTACTGCAGGCCGCCGTCGGCGATCAGGGGCACACCGGCAGGGATGGCTGCCTTGGCGGATTCGTAGATGGCGGTGATCTGCGGGACGCCCACGCCGGCCACCACACGGGTGGTGCAGATGGAACCGGGACCGACGCCCACCTTGATGCCGTCGGCGCCGGCGTCGATCAGTGCCTGGGCGCCTTCGCGGGTGGCCGCCTGGCCACCGATGATGTCCACATGGGCTGCCACGGGATCGGACTTGAGGCGGCGGATCATGTCCAGCACCCCCTGCGAGTGGCCGTTGGCCGTGTCAACGAACAGGGCGTCCACGCCGGCGTCTATCAGGGCCATGGCGCGTTCCCAGCCGTCACCGAAGAAGCCGATGGCGGCACCAGCGCGGAGGCGGCCTTCGTCATCCTTGGTGGCCAGAGGGTACTGCTCAGCCTTGGTGAAGTCCTTGGTGGTGATGAGTCCCTTGAGCCTGCCCTGCTCGTCAACGAGCGGAAGCTTCTCGATCTTGTTGGTGGCCAGCTTGTGGGAAGCTTCCTCCCGGCTGATGCCAACATGGCCGGTGATCAGCGGCATCTTGGTCATCACGTCGCTGACCAGCCGCAACGGGAAATCGGCCTCGGGGACAAAGCGGGTGTCGCGGTTGGTGACAATGCCGAGCAGACGCATGCCTTCGTCCACTACGGGGAGGCCGGACACACGGTACTGCGAGCAGATCTCGTCCAGTTCCGCCAGGGTGGCTTCCGGGCCGATGGTCAGCGGGTTGGTGATCATCCCGGACTCGCTGCGCTTGACGCGGTCCACCTGATCCGCCTGGTCCTGGATGGAGAGGTTGCGATGGATGACGCCCAGGCCGCCCTGGCGTGCCATGGCAATGGCCATCCGCGATTCGGTGACGGTGTCCATCGCGGCGGACAGCAGCGGCGTGTGAACGGAGATCCGCTTGGAAATCCGTGACGACGTGTCAGCTTCGGACGGGATGACGTCCGTGTGGCCCGGGAGGAGCAGGACGTCGTCGTAGGTCAGGCCGATTAAGCCGAAGGGGTTGTGCTCGGGCTGGGTCATGAGTGCGCCTCTTACCTTGGTCTTGGGTTCTCGGGTAGGGGTTGCAGCTGATGACCAGCCCGTCATTACGGGACTGGTCGGTGCAGGAGCCTAATAAGTTTGTGCCTCGCCCACGGAAGCCATGCGCAAAGCTTTGAGTAAATATTAGAACCTCACAGCCAATCCCCCTATTCCGGGAGCGCATTGTGAGCAAGGGCACTCCCCGCCCGCTCCCTAGCTAGGTCCAGCCTGTGGCAGCCAGCAACCGCTCCTCAAACATGGGGATCATGCTTTCGACATAGGTCCGGCTCAGATGGTTGTCGTCCTTGTACACGTAGACGTTCCCCACCACGGCCGGGCAGATGCCGCCGGCGCAGATAAAATCGCTCAGGTCCATCAGGTGCAGGCCGTCGACTTTGCCGCGGTAGCTCTCCAGCGGCGAAGGATCCACCAGGGATTCGTTCAAGGGCGGGTTGCAGGCCGCGGCGTCCGGGGAGTGGCGCTGGACGCACTCCGGCATGTTGAAGGTGAACCGGGGGTTGTCCCGGATCCCGACGATCTCGATGCCGGCATCGGCGATCGGCTGGATTCCTTCAAGGTATGCGGGGACCTCGGTCTCGAAGGGCGCTTCCTCGTGGGTCAGGGTGGCCACTGTGAAGACGGCATCCGGGCGGTGTTCGAGCACGTACGCCGTGCTGGCCCGGTTGTAGGCGTTGCATTCGGCGTTCCGGGTCTCGGAGTCGGCCCCGAAGCGGCAGGCGGGCATCAGCAGCGTGACAAGTTCCCAGCCACGGGCCTCCGCGACGGGGGCCAGGGCTGCCAGGTACTGCTGGGCGTGCGAGTCCCCCAGCACCACAATCCGCTTGGTGGTTTCGCCGGACGGGACCTCTTGCCGGCAGCCTTCCAGCACCGGGTCCTGCGTTGCATTCCTGTCGATGCAGGGCGCGTGGATCCCCGCCCAGTCGTTGTCCAGGGCCCCGGGGGCAGGAATGATCCGCGCCGCGGGTGCGGGCGTTCCGCCGTTCCCCTGGGTGAGTTGGGCCGCCCCCGGTGTCATTTCCCGGGGCTGCGCCGCCGTGGCAGCTTCCTCGGCGGTGAGGCTTGTCTGCCAGACCGCGACCGGCCCGGCCAGGAGGGCGCAGCAGGCGGCAATGACGACGGCGGTGCGCCAGCTGCGCACCCGCGGCCAGCGCCACTCGCGGAGCGGCTTTTCAACAAAGCGGGTAGTCAGGACGGCGAGGACCACTGAGGCGGCGATGATCGCCCCGCCCTGGCTGAGGCTGGGTGACTCGACGCCGGTTGCGGCCAGCGCCAGCACCAGGACCGGCCAGTGCCACAGGTAGAGGGCATAGGAGTTGTCGCCCAGCGAAACCAGCGGCTTCCAGCTCAGGAAGCGGTCCACGCCAAAACGGCTGCCGCTCTGGCCGGCCACAATGATCGCTGCCGCGGCGAGTGTGGGCCACAGGGCCACGAACCCCGGGAAGGCCCGGTCCACGGTCAGTACCAGCCCGCAGGAGATCATGGCCGCCAGGCCGGCCCAGCCGAGCGCCAGGCGGAGCACCTTGCGAGGGTTCAGCAACGGCAGGCCCAGTGCGAGGAGGGAGCCCAGTGCAAATTCCCACAGCCGGGTCCGGGTGTCGAAGTAGGCGTAGGCCTGGTTCGTTGCGGTCTGGTCAATCGAGAACGCGAGCGAGGCGGCGAGGATGGCTGCGAACGCGGCAGCGAGCACCGCGCGGTAACTGATGTTGTACCGCCGGCTAAGGAGCCGCCAGGCTATGGCGCAGCCGGCGAAAACGAGCGGCCACAGGATGAAGACCTGCCCTTGGATGGACAGGGACCAGAAGTGCCGCAGCGGACTCGCACTGGCGTGGTCCTGGGCGTAGTAGTCCACGGCGTTGTCCGCCAGCAGCCAGTTCTGCCGGTACAGCAGTGACGCCCAGGCCTGCTCGAGCACCAGGGGCCAGCGGTTTTGCGGGAGGATGAGCCAGGTGCCCGCGAGGACTCCAAGGATCACCACGACGGCGGCTGGCAGCAGGCGCTTGAAAAGGTGCAGCCAGTGCCGGATCAGGTTAAGGGAGGTCCCGGCCTCGACCTTCCGGACGAACGAGAGGGTCAGGAGGAAGGCCGAGATCAGGAGGAAGATATCCACACCACCGGAAACCCGGCCAAGCCACACATGGTAGGTCACCACCATCAGGACTGCGAGCGCACGGAGCCCCTGGACTTCGGGACGGAAGGTGGGTTTCCGGCGGGCGCTGGTGGCGCCTGCCGTACCGCCCGGGGCAGCCTCTGTTCCC
>JBDTQQ010000041.1:0-10668 GCA_039932075.1 Pseudarthrobacter sp.
AATCCGGTGGTCCGGACGGGCGTTAAGTGACCCCGCGTTGGTTTAGGAGTTGGTTAGTGGGCGGCGTGAGCCGGCGCGGCGCCTTCTGTTTTGCGCATCATCGCGGAAAGCACGACGGCGGCAAGGGCTATGACGGTTGCCGTCAGGAAGGCGGCACTCATGCCCTCCACCAGCCCGGACGACGCCGACACCACCGCGAAGATGGAGACCAGCAGCGCCGTACCGGCGGCACCGGCCACCTGCTGCGTGGTGCTCATGATGGCCGAGCCGTGCGAGTAGAGGTGCGGTGGCAACGGGTTCAGGCCGGTGGTGAACGCCGGCGTGAACAGCAGCGCCAGGCCAAAACTCAGCCCCACGTGCAGGCTGACGATCCACCAGACCGGAGTCCCGGCGTCGAGCATGGAGAACTGCCACAGTGACAGCACCATCAGAATGGAGCCGGTGACGGTGAGCGGCAGGGGCCCCACCTTATCGAAAATTCGGCCGACGAACGGGCCCAGCAGGCCCATGGCCAACCCGCCGGGCAGCAGCGTGAGACCGGTCTCGAGCGCACCGAGCCCGCGGATTTCCTGCAGGTAGAGCGGCAGGAGGATCACGCCGCCGAACAGCGCCATCATGGCCACCACCATCAACAGCACGGAGACGGTGAACATGCGGAAGTTGAACGCCCTGAGGTCCAGCAGCGGCGCCTCGGCTTTCTGCAGCCGGAGCTGGCGGAGCACGAAGACCGTCAGGCTGGCCACGCCGATGACCAGTGCAGCGATAGCCACAGTGCTCGGACCGCCGTCGCCGCCGTGCCCGCCGCCGATCTGGCTGAGGCCGTACACCAAGCCGCCGAACGCCGGAATGGTCAGGACCACGGAAAGGAAGTCGAGTTTCGTCTTCTCGGTCTCACCGATGTTGGTCAGGTACTTCGCGCCAATGGCCAGGGCTGCCAGAGCTACCGGCAGGACGAAAACAAACATAAAGCGCCAAGTGAAGTGCTCCAGGATGAGCCCGGACACGGTGGGGCCCATGGCCGGAGCCACGGAGATGGCGATGCTGACGTTGCCCATCACCGCGCCCCGCCTGGCCATGGGGACCAAGGTGAGGATGGTGGTCATCAGCAGCGGCAGCATGATGGCCGTACCGCCTGCCTGCACAACGCGCGCCAGGAGCAGGACCTCAAAGCCGGGAGCCACGGCCGCCAGGGCGGTGCCGCCGGCGAACAGGCCCATGGCCAGCATAAAGACGGCCCGCGTGGACAGTCTCTGCAGGATGAACCCGGTGGTGGGGATGACCACTGCCATGGTGAGCATAAAGCCGGTGGAGAGCCACTGCACGGTGGGCGCGTCCACGCCGAGGTCAACCATCAGCCGCTGCAGGGCAACGTTCATGATGGTCTCGTTGAGGATCACCACAAAAGTTGCCACAAGCAGGGTGGCAATGATCGTCACCGACTCGCGGGACATTTTCTCCGGCGCGGAGGACGTCGACGCTGCCGCCTGACCGGCTTGGCCGGGCGGGCCCGACTTGCCGGAGGCGTTCGGAGAGACTTCTGTAGACATGGGTATTCCCTTAGGGAGTAAGAATGCAGTGGCGCGCGAGCATCGTCACTGCAGATTCCAACACCCTACCGGCTGCGGTCATTCCTGCGCACGGGATTTTTAACCACGGGTTTGCGGACGAACCTGAGTGGCTGCCGCCGTGCAAGTGGTCACCGATAACTGTGCCATGGCCCACCCGCACGGCGTCGCCCATAATGGTCCGCTCCCCCACCTGCACCTGATGGTCGATCCCGTGCCGTGCCTGGTCATGCCGATCCCTAACCACATCGATCAAGGCGGGTGGTTCCCCCACTCATCAGTCATGACAGCGGGGGAACCGGGCAGATTCCTTAGGCTGTCTGACCGGCGTGCTGGCCCTCCGAGATTTCCTCCACGAGTTTGCTGTTGAACGCCGGGAGGTCATCCGGGTTCCGGCTGGTCACCAGCCCCTGATCCAACACCACTTCCTCGTCACTCCAGTTCGCACCCGCGTTCTTCAGGTCGGTCCGGAGCGTGTGGTACGAGGTGACGTTGCGGCCCCGGATCACGCCGGCCTCGATCAGCAGCCACGGACCGTGGCAGATGGAAGCGACTGGCTTGTGCTGCACGAAGAAGCTGCGGGTGAAGTTCTGGGCGTCCTTGTCCACCCGCAGGTGGTCGGCGTTCACCACGCCGCCCGGGATCACCAAGGCATCAAAGTCCGAAGCGTTGGCCGCTGCCACTGTGAGGTCGACGTTGAAGGTATCGCCTTTGTCCGTCCCGTTATAGCCCTGCAGCCGTCCGCTGCTGGGCGCAACCAGAACTGGTTCGCCGCCGGCGTCCTTGACTGCCTGCCACGGGCTGGTGAGTTCAACCTGCTCAACGCCGTCCGTCAACAGGAAAGCGACCTTCTTGCCTGTACTGTTGTGTTCTGACATTTTCCTCCTTCGCCGAAGCTCTCCGGGCGCGTTTCCGCGCAGACGGTTACTGCTTCGAGAGTTGTTTGCCTGACAGCATCCAGCCTAGGAAAGCACCAACTGATAAACAAGCTGACTATTTGGGCGCTGCCTCTGCGTGCCGGTATCCCTCAGCAAGACAGGCATCAGCTGGTGTGGTGCTCGATCAGCCAGCCGGCCATCTGCTGGGCCCGCCTGGCCGCCTGCATATCGCCTTCGGAGGCAGAGACGATGGACCCCTTCATGAGGATGTGCCACGACCGGGCGAAATCCTCCGGACGATCAAGGCCGGCCTGCTCCGCGAGAGCCTGCACATGGCCCCTGATCCGGGCGAGGTAATCGATACTGGCCAGGCCCAGCGGATGTGAAGGGCCCATCTCCAGCAGGATGTTGATGAAGGAACAGGCTTCAAAGTCGTCCCGGAGGAACCATTCACCAAAGACGTCAAAGATTGCCAGCAGCTGTTCCGTAGGCTTGGTGGCACGCTGCTTCGCTTGACCAACGATTGCGTCCACGGTCCAGAGCCGGTCCCGCAGCTCAAGGAAAGCCAAAACCAGGGAATCCTTGGACGGAAAGTGCCGGTAGAACGTTGCCTTGGCCACACCCGAGCGTTCGATCAGTTCGTTGACCCCGACGTCCCGCACCCCCCGGCGGGAAAACAGCTGGTACGCCACGGCGAGGATCCGCTCCCGGGAATCGGCAGGACGAACTGCCGCAGCAGCAATACTTTCCGCTGGCGGCAGTGTGGCTTCTCCATCAGAAATCATCGTAGTAATAGTTTACGCTCAGGTGCAGACAGACCGGTCTTACTCATTGTAATGTTTTCCCAGACGCAAGTAGGTGGACCGTTAAACAGTCCCTTACACACCCCGTCGACTTGGTGCAAGGAGGCCCCAATGTCAGCAGAGCGAATGTTCGAGTTTATCCCGTGCAACGACCCCGACCCCTGGATTGAGTCCGCCGCCGCGACCGCTGAGGTCCGCCAGTTCGCCCGTGAGTCGCTGCGGTGGCAAGCACAGGAAATCATCGATGAAGTACTCAGCGGGACCGATCCCAGCGAAGAGCTCGCCAGGGCGAGGCTTCGCCGTTGCGTGGCTCAGAATCCCGGGAGGCCCGAACGTGCGCTGCTCCAGCAGTTGATGGTCAACCGAGACCCCCAAGGCGAATCAGCCCTGTAGGGCGAGCCTGCCGGGATACCTCAGGAAGTCAGCGGGGCATTGTCTATCAGCCGGACCGGTCCAACTTTGGCCGCGATAAGCGCCAGTCCCTCGCCGCGGAAGGGGACGTTCCGGCAGTTTTCGGCGAGCGGTTCGAGGGTCCGCGGGTCCACCACGTCGAAGTAGTCAAGTGCCACCAGCGGCTGGGATGCCACCATGGCCTGGGCCGAGTCGAGGTCCAGCGGCTCGTGGGCTTTGGCCCTCTCCTCAAGCAGCCGCAGGGCGCGGGAAAGCACCAGGGCTGCCTCCCGCTCCTGGCCGGACAGGAAACGATTGCGGCTGGATAGGGCAAGGCCCTCTTCGGAACGCACCGTGGGCACCGCAACGATGTCCACCGGAAAGTTCAGGTCTGCCACCATCCGCCGCACCAGCGCCAACTGCTGCGCGTCTTTCTGCCCGAAGTAGGCACGGTAGGCGGGCAGCCCGGCGCCGCCGCCGGAAACGAAGGCACCTGCGGACGGGAGGCCCGCCCCGGGAATGCCGTAGTGCAGCAACTTGGCAACAACGGTGAGGGCGCCGTCGAAATGCCCTGGCCGTGAGGCGCCCTCCCATTTCTCCCCCAGGGAGCCGGCCGTGACGCGCACCAGCGGTTCCCCGTTTGGGTAAACTTCCTCCACCGACGGCGCAAACACCAGGTCCACGCCTTGCGCCTCGAGCAGGGAAACGTCGGCTTCGAGGGTCCGCGGGTACCGGTCAAGATCCACCGCATCGCCGAACTGCAGCGGGTTCACAAAGATGGTGGCCACCACAACGTCGTTCTGTTCGACGGCGGTCCGTGCCAGCCGGGCGTGCCCTTCGTGGAGAGCGCCCATGGTTGGCACCAGTCCTTGGGACCTGCCTTCCTTGCCGGCCAGGAGGCGGGCACTGGCCTCGCGCAGTTCCGCCGCTGTCCGTACCAATTGGGTAGCCATGTCAGTCTCCTTCTTCCAGGGCCGAACGGATGGCCCCGAGTTGATCCGCTTTGAGCAGCCCACGGTCTTCCGCCCGCCGCGCGGTTGCACGGGCCATGGCGAGGTAGGCCTCGAGAACATCGCCGTGGGCCCCGGCGTCGTACTCGCGCAACGCCTCAGCGTGCGCCGCCACGGTCCCCACGTCACCGCGGGCCACCGGCCCTGTCAGCGCCGATTCGCCGGAGGCCAGTGCGTTCTCCAGCGTGGCGCGCAGTAGCGGCCCGAGCATCCGGTCCGGCGCGTCCACGCCCACATCCCGCAGCAACTGGGAAGCCTGCGCCACAAGCGTGACCAAATGGTTCGAACCGTGGGCCAGGGCCGTGTGATACAGCGTCCGGTCCGCCTCGGCAATGGCAACAGGCTCGGCGCCCATTTCCACCACCAGCGCCTGCGCGATGGGCAGCATCGCGGCGTCGGCGGTCACCCCGAAGGTGCAGTCAAGCAGGCGGGTCAGGTCCAGGCTCATGCCCGTGAATGTCATGGCGGGATGCAAAGCCAGCGGGATCGCTCCAGCGGCCCGAACGGGGCGCAGTACGCCCACCCCGAACCTGCCCGAGGTGTGTGCCACCAGCTGTCCGGGCTGCCAGGCCCCAAGTTTGGCGAGGCCGTCCACCAAGCCTGCCAGCGAGTCGTCCGGCACGGCCAGGAGCACCAGTTCGGCGCGCTCCACAATCTCCTGGATTTCGAGCACCGGGACGCCGGGGAGCAGGGCTTCCGCCCGTTCCCGGCTGGCGTCAGACACCGCGGAAACCCCGACGACGGCGTGTTCGGCCGCGCGGAGCGCCGCCCCGAGTACGGCCCCCACCTTGCCCGCGCTGATGATTCCGACGCCAAGGCGCCCCGGTTTAGCCACGTTTGGTGCTCTCCTGTTTGTTGATGGTTTCGCTCCCCAACCGCTCCCCCGCAACGGGCTCAGCCATCGGAGAGGGGGCCACCTGCGCGAGCCATTGTTCGCTGGTCTGCCGTTTGCGTGCCAAGCGTGCGCGCGCGGACTGTTCATCAAAAAGGTTACGCGCCTCGTCCAGGCCGGCCTGCCTCAGGCGGGGTGACACTGGCCCCGCAGTGGTGTGGAGGACCAAGTCGGCCAGGCGGAACCGCCTGGCGAGCGGGCCTTGGTGCATCGCCATCGACTGCGTGCGCTGGTGCGGGACCAGCACCAGTTCCCGCCACCACCGGCCCGAGCGGATCAGCAGGGCCGTCCCTGTGGCGGCGAAGCCGTTGCGGCGCCAAGCAAAAGGCGCCAGGAACCGGCCCCGGCGCGGGGTGGTGACAAATCCGCCGTCGGAATCCAGGCCGCCGAGCCCCGCCGCGAAAACGCGTCCGGGCTCCGGCGTCCCCGGATCCGGCAGGACGAGCGCAAGCATGCTCATTACCTCAGGGAGCTTGCCGACGGGCAGCAGCGTGGTCCGTGACGCTGACTCGCCGTTGCTGCCCGGCGCGCCGTAGCCGGCAACATTGACTTGGATCCGGTACCAGCCGAAGATGCGCCAGAGCGGGGACTGGACCACTTTGAGCGCCTGGATCCTGCCCGGCGGGAGCGTCTGTGCCTGGGTGTCCAGGAGCCCGTAGCGGAGCCGGATCCCGTCAGGCGAAATGGCCGCGGTGAAGTTGTATCCCTTGTTGAAGGAGCCCCAGTAGCTGGCCGCCAGGCCGAGCGCCGCGGGAATCAGGTAGAAGTAGAAGCTTCGGTTGTCGGTCACTGCGGACAGGATCACGGAGGCAACGCCGCCCAGCACCACGCCCACGCTCTGCTCGCTCAGGAGCAGCGAACCGATAAGGCGCGACGGCGGCACGGACAGGACCTGATGTTCGGGCGCCTCGGGCGGGGCCTCCAATGGCCGGGCCGGGTCGGGGACCACCCCGGCGGCACGTGCCAGGATGGTGGCCCGGAGCTGCCGGGCATCGTCCATCCGAAGGTAGGCCAGCTTGACCGCTGATTCGCCGGCGTCGGCCACCTCGAATTTGAGTTCTGCCAGCCCGAAGATCCTGGCCAGCAGGGGCTGGACGATGTCGATGGCCTGGACGCGGTCCAGCCGGGCCTGCCGCTGCTGGCGGAAGAGGAAGCCGGAGTTGACCCTGACGTAGCCTTCAGAGACCTGGTACTTGGTGAAATACCAGGTCAGGATGAAGCCCAGGACGGCCAGCACCAACATGATCCCGCCGCCGGCCACCAGCCAGGGCGCACGGCCGGCGAAGTCCTCCTCGATGAGGGGACGGCCCTGCAGCAGCCGTTCGAAGATGTCCCGCCCGAAGAAGAACCCGATGGCCGCCAGGGCCACCCAGCCGCGCACAAAAGGCGACGCCGGGTGCACACGCAGCCACTCGCCGTCGGGCGCTATTCCGGGCTTAAGGTCAGACGCCCCCGGCGTTGTGCTGGAAACATCCATCGCGGCGGTGGAAACATCCGGTGCGCCCCGCTCCGGAACGTCAGCGGTCACAGCCCTGCCAGCCTGGCTTCGCCCCGGGCGGCGAGCTGCTCGCGCAGGCGTGCCCCCTCCTCGGCGGGCAGGCCGGGGATAGTGGCGTTAGTGCCGGGCGAGGCGGTGTGGAGTTTCAGCGTGCACAGCCCCAGTCCGCGCTCTACGGGCCCCACCCCGATGTCCACGTACTGCATCCGGCCGTAAGGAACTGCCATGGTCCGCTGGAAGAAGATGCCGCCGCGGATCAGCAGATCGTCATCCCGTTCGGCATAGCCGATGGCGCGCACCTGGCGCGGAATCAGCACCAGCCGCCAGACGGCCAGAACCAGGGTCGCCGCCGGCACCAGGATTGCCAGCCACAGCGGCGGCCATCGCCACCAGCCCAAGAGTACGAGGACCAGGGGCAGGCTCAGGATAAGCACCGCGAGCAGGTTGCCGATGGCCCACTCCACAAGCCGGACGCTGACGTACTTTGGCGACACCCGCTGCCAGGTGACTCCCGTGGGATCAATCGCCTCGGTAGGCATATTCACCCTCCCCTGCGGCTTCCCCGCGGACCCCGTGGCCGGGTTTCCCGTCGCCGGGCGCTTCCGTATCTTCGGGCGGGATCCTGCAGAACCTCTCCACGAGCAGGCCCACCACGATCATCACCAGGCCGCCGCCGGCCACGGCGATGGCCACCCACGTGATGCCCTGGTCGCTGCGCAGGTTCCAGATGCGCAACTGGTCCAGGAAGATCCCGGCGTGCCAGCCCAGCAGGACAGTACCGGCGTAGGCGCACGCCTGCGCGAGCACCAGGGTCCTGGCGGCGAGGATAGGGTCAAGGGCCTTCTTGCGTTTAGTGCTGTTGCGCCAGCGAAGTACCCGGATGCCAAGGATCAGCGTGATCACAACAATGACGGCCATGGTGGCCAGGGCGGTCGCCGGAAGCACCGGCGTTGCCATGCTGTACCGCGTGGTCACCACCGTGGCTGACCAGCCGGCAACGGTCAGGACCAGGCCGATCAGCAGGAGCCGTCCAAGGCTGATGGGTTTCACTGCTATTCCACCGCCCCGGCGGTCGGAACACCGTTGTAGTCCCCGAAGCCGTCGAACGGCACGATGTCGGCAAAATCCGCGGCGCGCGCGGCCAACTCACTGATCCGTTCCCCGCACAGCGTTGCCGCCGGGTCGACCAGGGACCAGGGGTACAGGACAAAGGCGCGCTCCGCGGCACGGGGATGCGGCAGAGTCAGGTCCGGATCGTCGCTGGTGACGTCGCCGTAGGTGATGATGTCGACGTCGAGCGTCCGGGGTCCCCAGCGCACGCCGCGCACGCGGAGGTGCTTGTTCTCCACCGCGCGGCAATGCTCCAGGAGGGCCTCCGGGGACAGCGTGGTTTCAACTGTCATGACCATGTTCAGGAAGTCCGGCTGCCCGGCCGGGCCACCCACCGGCTTGGTCTGCACCACCGGGGAAACGGCCAGCAGGCGCACTTCCGGCGGATCCACGAGGTCTGCGACCGCTCCGGACAGGGTGTCGTTCCGTTCGCCCAGGTTGCTGCCGAGGGCCAGGACCGCCTTGATGTAAGCGGTCATGGTCTCTCCCGGTGCACGCTGACGGCCACATCACCGAAGGGCACCTCGATGGGCGCCTGCGGTTTATGGACGGTGATGTCCACGGCGTCGATGCTGAACCGGCCCAGGAGGTCATCGGCTATTCTCACGGCCAGGGCCTCGATCAGGTTCAACGGCTCCCCCGTGATCCAGTCCTTGATCCGCTCAGCCACTTCACCGTAATGCGCTGTGTCCCGGACGTCGTCGGATTCCGCGGCTTTGGCGAAGTCCAGATGCAGGACCGCGTCCACCACAAAGGGCTGGCCCTCCCGGCGCTCAAAGTCGAACACACCGTGATGGCCGACGGCGGTGACACCGCTCAGCGTAATCCTGTCCATGGGTCCCCCGGCCCTAGTGGGTTGTGCGGGCAGCCGCCACGCGTGAAGCGACCTTAACAGCGTCAAGGCTGGGCCCGACGTCGTGCACCCGGACGGCCCAGGCGCAGCGGAAGGCGCTGATGGCGGTGATGGCTGCTGTGGCGGCGTCGCGCTCCTCCGGGGCGGCGGACTTGCCGGCCACCGTCAGCAGGGTACCCAGAAAGCGCTTGCGGGATGCAGCAACCAGGACTCGGTGCCCCAGGCCGTCGAGCTGGTCCAGGTTCTGCAGGAGTTCCCAGTTCTGGGCATCGTTCTTGGCGAAGCCCAGGCCCGGGTCAACGATGATCTGGTCCGGGCGCACGCCGGCGGCGAGGAGCTTGTCGCGCACACCGGCCAGTTCCCCCACTACTTCGCCGGCAACGTCCTTGTACTCGGCCAGCGAGTTCATGGTGCGGGCGTCGCCTCGGCGGTGCGTCAGGACGTAGGGCGCTTTGGACGTGGCCACCAGTTCTGCCATTTCGGGCTCCATGGTGAGGCCGGAGACATCGTTGATGATGGCGGCCCCGGCCTTCAGCGCGGCGGCCGCCGTGGAAGTATGGGTGGTGTCAATGGACACCAGGGCACCGGCCTTGACCAGGGCTTCGATGACAGGGACCACCCTGCGCTGTTCTTCCTCCGGGCTGACGTCCTCGGCGCCCGGGCGGGTCGATTCGCCGCCGACGTCGATGATGTCCGCGCCCGCGTAGAACATCCGCAGCCCGGCCGCGATGGCGGCGTCCGCCGTGGCGTGCTTGCCGCCGTCGCTGAAGGAGTCCGGCGTAACGTTCAGGATGCCCATGACCAGGGTGCGGTCAGTGGGCAGGTCTGCGAATTTGGCTGCCGGGCGCGGTTTGCGCAGGATGGGCAGCGGGGACGTTGCGGGCCCGGTTCCCGGGGCTGCAGCTAGTGAATCCATGGTCTGATACTTACCTTCCGAGGATGAGGCTCATGGCTTCGGCACGGGTGGCCGGGTCATGGAGCTGCCCGCGTACCGCACTGGTGACGGTCTTCGCTCCGGGCTTGCGGACACCGCGCATGGACATGCACATGTGCTCGCATTCAACAACAACTATCGCGCCACGCGGCTTGAGGTGGCTGACCATTGCTTCAACGATCTGGGTAGTCAGCCGCTCCTGCACCTGGGGGCGGCGGGCGTAGATGTCCACGAGCCGCGCCAGCTTGCTCAGGCCGGTTACCTTGCCCTCGTGCGAGGGGATGTAGCCCACGTGGGCAACCCCGTGGAACGGCACCAGGTGATGCTCGCACGTGGAGTAGAACGGGATGTCCTTGACCAGGACCAGTTCTTCGTGGTCCAGGTCAAAGGTGGTGGAGAGGACGTCCGCGGGGTCATGGTGAAGACCTGCGAACACCTCAGCGTAGGCTTTAGCCACCCGCCGAGGGGTGTCCTGGAGCCCGCTGCGGTCAGGGTCCTCACCGATGGCCAGCAGGATCTCTCGGACGGCAGCTTCAATCCGCGGCCGGTCCACCTTCTCGTGCTTTTTGTTGTGGGATCCGTCCTCCGCCGGGTATCCGGCGGAGGAGGGCGCGTCGTCGTCGTCGAAGTGGTTCACAGAAGAAAGCTTAGCCGCGCAGGGCGTCAGGCCCCGAGTCGGGAATGCCACCTTGGAAGGGAGCATCCTCCGGGACACCCTGCGGGTGCGGGGGCTGG
>JBDTQQ010000042.1:0-10612 GCA_039932075.1 Pseudarthrobacter sp.
GGTGGCTGCAATGGACTGACCGGTGGCGGCAAGTAGTTTTGAACACTGGTCAGGCGCCTGGGGCGTGCTGGGGTTGGGGCGCCTGACCGCGTTACGGATTAGTTCATCGGGCGGGTTCCTTTCCCGTTTTGGGCTTGCATGAGCCGGACGGACTCGCCGCTGGTTTGGCATAGGTGCGCGTGGTGCATAAGCCGGTCCACGGTCGCGGTGGCGATGGTTTTGGGCATCAGCTCGTCGAAGCCGGAGGGGTGGATGTTGGAGCTGATCGCCAGGGAGCGTTTCTCGTAGGAGGCCTCCACGACGCGGTAGAAGCCCTCGGCGGCATCGCCGGAAACCGGCAGGAGTCCGATGTCATCGACCTATGCGGATATCCGCATAGTTCCCACTATGCGGAGGTTGGAGCTGATTGCCATGGACGGTTTGAGCGTTGGCTTCGCCGATGTGCTCGAGCATCATGCTCCCGGCCGCTGCCCGGCGGCGGAGGGCGCAGGTCAGGCTAGCTGGTCCATTCAGCCGACGGCTCAGGATCCGGCCGCCTCTCTGGCGACGTGTTCGGCGGCCAGAAAGGCCAGGCCCAGGGCAGGCAGCAGGCCGTTGCCGGCAAGGTAACCGGCGGCCCCGTGGCCGGAGATTCCCATAGCGGCGCCGCCGGAGGCATACAGCCCGGTGATGGGGGCCCCGGATTCCTGCAGGACGCGTGCTTGCCTGTCTACCCGCAGGCCGCCTTGGGTGTGGAAGAGGGCCGGGCGAACGGCGATGGCTCCCAGCCTGCCAGCCAGCGGCGCTTCCCAGAAGGTGCGCCCGTGGACATCCGTGGCCTCGCCGTTGGCATAGCGGCGGGTGGCTGCCAGCGTCACCTCAAGGCCCGTGGGGTCGATACCGGTAGCGGCGGCCAGTTCTGCCACGCTGTCAGCCCAGCGAACCCCGCCGGAAGCCTCCGTGTCGAGGAAATCCTGGAAGCTCTGGCAGGCCGACTGAATCCGCTCATCCAGGATGATCCAGGCCTGACCATCGGCATGAAGCAATGATTCACGGGCGTACTCGGAGTAGCCCATGGTTTCGTTGCCGAAGCGTTCCCCGTTTTTGTTGGTCAGGAAGGCGCCGTGCATTATCGTTGCCCAGCCGGCCAGCGTGGCGGAGGGCATTGCCAAGGCAGCGTGGCCCTGGTAGGCATCCAGGAAGGCGGTGTCCGCACCGAGCTTTTCCCCAATGCGCAGGGCGTCCCCCTTGGATTCTTCACTGCCGTAATACACCGCTTCGGCGATCTCGGGCAGGTACCGTCGCACCAGTTCCTGGTTGCCGCCAAACCCATTCGTGGCCAGCAGGACGGCGCGGGTGGGGATTTCCTCCGTGCCGTCCGGGGTCTGCACGACGACGCCGCTGACCACACCGTCGGTCACGACGACGTCGGCCAGGCGTGCCGGCACGTATAGGTCGATCAGATCGGAGTTCCGGACCTGCTGGAGGATAAAATCCAGCAATGCGGTGCCAATGCGCCCTGGGACCGTATGGCAGCGGAAGCGTGAATGCCCGGGGTAGGGGAAATCAGTGACCAGAGATATAGGCATCTTCAGGTCATCGGCCATCCACTCCACCAGCCGGGGGCTGACGCTGGCGAGTGTGACGGCCAGGTCCCGGTCGGCCTCGCCATGGGTTTTGGCCATAATGTCCGCCACGAAGATCTCCGGGGAGTCCTCGATTCCTGCCGCTGCCTGCCAGCGGCTGCCGGCGCCAGGGATCATGGCGGTGGACATCGCTGTGTTGTTGGCACGGCGAAAATGTTCGTTGGCTTCGATGACCAGGACGGAGAGCCCCAACTGCGCGGCGCGCAGGGCGGCGATCAGGCCGCCGCCGGCACCCGCCACCACCAGGTCCGGTCCGTCAAATGATTCTTCAATCATGTTGTTTTCCTTGCAGATAGACGCCGCTGGCGGGCGTACGGGGGTAACGGGCACGGCATCTGGCAGCTGTGGCTTAGATGGCGCGAAGGGTAGCCAGGGTGGCTTCGGCGTCGGGGCTGTGCGGCAGCTGGGCGACCGTGGCCTGGATGGACTCGGTGTCCGGGCGGCCGATCAGCGCACCAAGTTTCGCCGTGATCTCCGGGGCACCCAACGGGAAGTAGTCCACGTCGCCGAGCGGATTGGGCTGTTCCCGGGAGAGGGACGTCCCGTCGCGGAGGTCGATCCGGACCTCGGCCCAGCGCTCTGCCGGCAGCTGGCGGTCAAAATCCGGCGAGATTTCCATGGTGATCCGTTCAGAGAAGTTGTTGGCAGCCGCAAAGCCGGCCGTGCCCGGCTCCAGCACCGCCGGCTCGAACCGGTCGTTGAGGAGGGCTGCGCTGACCACGAACGGAAAGGAAAACATTGCGGCCAGGCGATTGTGGGGGTTCCGGGTAAAGAGCGGTTTGGCCAGCGAGTGGGTCCGCACCAGCACGGCCGCCACGTCGTCGAGGGCGAAGTTGTGCTGCTGCTTCAGGCCCTGGATCAGGTCCACCGCCGCATGCGTGTAGGAGCAGGACGGGTGGCGTTTGCCGTACCCTTGCCCGATGAGCCACGTCCGGCCCAGGTCCCCGGCCAGGGCCCGGGCCTCGAGGGACCCGACGATCTCGCCGAGGGTATGGGCGGCGGTGCCGCTGTTGCGGGCCAGGCCGGCCATGGCCAGCCGGGCCGCGTTCAGGCCCGCAAGGTTGGCGCCGGCTGCCCAGAAATTCCGGACGAAATTGCCTTCCAGGACCAGGCTCCACGGGGTGACGTGCATGAGGCCCGTGGAGGCGTCGATGGCAGCCGCGACCTGCTCCTGCGTGGCGCCGAGGACCAGTGCGGCGGCGCAGGCTGCGCCGGTGGCGCCCCAGTTGCCGTGGGGGTGCCAGGCCCGGTTGCGGTCCAGGGCGCGGCCGAACCTGGCGGCGACCTCATACCCGGCGGCAACGGCGGTCAGGAACTGTTCTCCGCTGACAGGCCGTTGGGCCAGCTGGGTTGCCGCGATCGCCGCGAACAGCACATGGACGGCCGGATGGCCTTGGGCATGCTTGTTGCCTTCATCCAGTTCCAGGCAGCATGCGGCCACGGCGTTAAGGTACGCTGCGGTCTCCGGCCGGGTACCTGCGCCGGCACCAATGAGGGGCGCGTCTCCTGGTTCGGCCTGCCAGGTGTTGGCCAGCTTCGTCATTTCCGGTGTCCGCGCCCCGGCGGCGGTCACGCCGAGCAGGTCTACCAGCATCAGCCTCAGGCGTTCCCTGACCGGGAGCGGCAGGTCTGCGTAGCTGAGTCCGGCGGCGAAGGCGGCCAGTTCGTCGATGGCGGCAATGTGCTCGGACTGGCTGTTCACGGGCCGACCCGCCTCAGAGCCTGGCCTGCCGCCGGGGGGCGGCTTCGATCGCAGTGCTGAGACCCAGGAGCTTGAGTGCCGTCGCCGTCGGGTCGATCAGTCCGGGCCGGCCGGCGGGCGTCAGGACCTCGACGGCGGAACATCCGTTGATCACGAATTCCGCATCGATCGTATGCAGGTGGGTGGACACTGCCGAAGCCCAGAGCGCGTCGTTGGAGATGTCCTCAACCGAGAGCGCCAGGACTGAGGTCGCGCCCTGCAGTTGGCCCAGCCCATAGGAGGCGAATTTGCGGTCCAGCTCCCGGGCGATCGGCTCGTTGCGTGCCACGGCCCCCACGGTGGCGCAAAGGCTAAGTAAGAAGTGGGCCGTCAGCTTCAGCAGGCCGAACACCGGCGTGGCGATCCCGGAATTTGGCAGGTCGACGACGGGATCCAGGACACAGTCCGGCAGGAAGGCATCCACGTCCCCGTAGCCGCCGGCGTCGGCCGAGCGGAACCGCTGCAGCAGGGCCGCTTCGGACGCCGCGATGTCCGCGGCGGTGTCGAAGGCGCGCGGTATCTCCGAGCCGGTGCCCAGATTGAGCAGCGTGACGCTGACACCTGGTGGGGCCAGCCGGTCATAGCGTTGCTGGCGCCGGGCCAGTTCCTGATCGGTGACGCACAGGGGGGTGATGGCCAGCAAACGCATCATTCTTCTTTCGCTCCGGTTTCTTCCGTGTCGGGCGTGATCCCCAGCGAACGGGGATCATTGGGGTGCTCGGCCAGCGGATGGACCTGGATGTCCATCCACGGATACAGCGGCAGCGAGGTGAGCGCCTCATGGAGTTCGGTGGCATCCCGGACGTCGTAGAGGCTCCAGTTGGCCCAGCGGCCGGGAATGCGCCAGAGCCTGCGCAGCTTGCCCGCCCGGGCCAGTAGCTGGCCCTGGGCGAGCTCGCGGTCGAAAATCTCGCTGCGGAGCGCTTCATCAGCGTCCGGCGGCCAGTTGATGTCGATACGGACCAGGTATTCCACGGATATCCCTTCGTCTACATGCCCAGATAGGCCTTGCGGACCTCGGGGCTGTCCGCCAGTTCCTGCCCGCTTCCTTCCATGACAATGGAGCCGCTTTCCATGACGTACGCCCGGTCGGAGATGGCCAGGGCCTGGGACGCGTTCTGCTCAACAATCAGCACCGTCACTCCGGTGTCGCGGATCTTCGTGATCGCATCGAGCACCTGTGCCACCAGGTTGGGCGCCAGCCCAATCGAAGGCTCGTCCAGCGTCAGGCACTTGGGCCTGGCCATGAGGGCGCGTCCGATGGCCAGCATCTGCTGCTGGCCGCCGGACATGGTGCCGGCGCGTTGGGCCTTGCGGTCCTTGAGGATGGGAAAGAGCTCGAATACCTGGTCCAGGGACGCACTGACGGACGTCTTGGGCTGGGTGTAGGCCCCCATGACCAGGTTCTCGATCACCTCCAGTCCGCCAAAAAGTGCGCGGTCCTGGGCCACGTGCACGAGCCCGTCCCTGACGATCTGGTCCGGCCGCTCCTTCCCGATTTCCTTGCCCTCGAAGAGAATTCGGCCGGTACTGGGGCTGATCAGTCCGGCCAGAGCCCGCAACGCCGTCGTCTTTCCCGCCCCGTTCGCGCCGATGATAGAGACGATTTCCCCCGCCTCAACATGCATAGTCAGGTTGTGCAGGATTTCCAGCTTTCGGTAACCGGCGCACACATCGTGCAGTTCGAGAATCATGAGTAGTCCTCCCCGAGGTACGCGTCGATCACCCGGGGGTCTTGGATGACATCCTCCGGAAGGCCAAGAGCCAGCTGCTGGCCTTCGTGCATGACGAGCAGCCGTTCGGAGAGCGTCATGACGGCGGCCATGATGTGTTCGACAAACATGACGGTGACGCCGTCACGGTGGATGTCGCGCAGCAGCTCAATAATGGGCGCCCGTTCGGTGGGGACCAATCCTGCCAGGACCTCGTCCAGGAGGATGAGCTGCGGTTCCAGTGCCAGGGCCCGCGCCAATTCCAGCCGCTTCAGACCTGCCGTGGGGAGGGTGCCGGACATGGACGTCATGTACCGTTCCAGGCCGACCCGTTCAATCACGGTTGCGGCGTGCCTGCGCGCTTTGCCCACTGAACGGTATTTTTTGTGCGAGGCCACGGCGACGTTCTCCAGCACCGTCATGCTTTCAAAGGGACGCATCAGCTGGAAAGTGCGCACCAGCCCGCGGGAGGCGACCCTGTCCGCGGACCAGCCGGTAATGTCCACGCCGTTGAAGGTGACCTTGCCCGACGTGGGGCGGATCTGTCCGGCCAGGACGGAGAACAGGGTGGTTTTCCCTGCACCGTTGGGGCCGATGATGCCGAAGAATTCCTTTTCGGGGATCTCGACGTCCACGTCCCGGAGGGCACGGAGTCCGCCGAAGGACTTTGCCAGTCCTTCCACGCGTAGCAGGCTCATTTGCGCCACCTCTCACGGATTGTTCCGTAGATGCCCTTGGGCAGGAAAAGTACGATGACAATCAGCAGCACGGCGTAAACCGCGACATCCAGTCCGCTGGTTCCCTGCAGGAATCCGAGGAACGGCGGCGGGTTGCGCAGCACGCTGGCCACAAGTTCAGACAGTGGCCCGACGACAGCGGCGCCCACCAGCGGACCCCAGATGGTTCCCATCCCGCCGATCACGGCGGGGATGAGGGCATCGGTGGAGACGTGCATACCGAAGGCCTGGTCCGGACCTATAAAGAGGTAGTACTGGGTGTAGAAGGCGCCGGCGACCGCGGTGATGGCGCAGCTCAGGGCCACCGTGATCAGGCGGTACCTCATGACCTTGATCCCGAGAGATTCAGCCGCCGTCACATCGTCTCTGATGGCCTGGGTGAACTGCCCGGCCCGGGAGTGCACATACGCGATCGTGACGGCCACGGCCGCGGCGAGCAGCACCAAGGGGATCCAGTAATAGTTATGGCTGTCCTGGTCGAACTGCAGCATCGCCCAGGACTCCTGGGGCAGGAGCGGAATATTGATTCCTTCGCTCTTGTGCAGGAATTCCAGGTTCTGGGTCAGCAGGAGGAACATCTGCGCGAAGGCAAAGGTTGCCAGGGCAAAATACGTACCTGCCAGCTTATACCTGAGGCACAGATAGGCGATCACAACCCCGACGCCGGCAGAGATCAGCGCGCCGACGATCATCGCGATCCAGGGCGAAATGCCGAATTCCGTCAGCAGGTAGGCGTCGGTGTAGGCGCCCACGCCGAAGAAGGCCGCATGTCCGAAGCTGAACATGCCCCCGTAGCCGCTCATCAGGTTCCAGCCGACCGCCATCAGGGCGAAGACCAGGGTGCGTACGGCGATGGGCTGCACCGAAGCGGGGAGGATAAAGGGCAGGAAGAAGAATACGGCCAAGCCGATCACCAGGCACAAGTACTGTCGGCGGGCACCGCTTTCGAGCGCCCGTTTCCGCAGGGGCGCCGTCACCGTCGTTTGCTCAGTCGTCGTCATTGCTTTGCTCCGAACAGTCCTTGGGGGCGAAGGAAAAGGATGAGTACGAACATGGCGAAGACCAACAGCAGCGAGCCGCTGCCGGGCAGGTACAGCGTGCCCACAGTCTGCAGCAGGCCGACGAAAAGGCCGCCAACGAGCGCCCCGGGAATGCTGCCGAGCCCGCCGAGCACCACGATGACGAAGGCCAGGGTAGTGAACTGGTCCCCTGCTGAGGGGATCAGGCTGGTAAAGGGGGTCATGAGTCCGCCCGCGACGGCGACCGCCGCCGCGCCCAGCCCGAAGGTCATCGAATAGATCCGGCGCACATTCACCCCGACCAGGGCGGCGCCCGTGCCGTTGGATGCAACAGCCCGGATGGCCAGGCCCAGTGGCGTCCTCTTCAGGACGAGGGCGAGTGCCACCGCCACGATGATCGCTCCGCCGAACGCGATGAGCCGGGAGGCGTCCGCGATGGCGCCGAGGACCGGGAGGGAGCCGTTCACTGGAGCCTGCACGCTCAGGGGACGGCCCCCGAAGATCATGAGCAGGACGTTGATGATCAGCAGAGACAATCCCAGCGTGACCATCAGCGGGCGCTCATGACCGGCGTCTTCCGTTAATCGGTTCATCAATGCCGACTGAACGAGCCAGCCAAACACGAACATGATGGGTATGGTCAGCCCCACCGCCAAGTAGGCATTGATGCCGAGGGACGAGACCATGAAATAGACAAGGAACATGGACATGGTGAGCATCGCGCCGTGGGCGAAGTTTACGATCCCCAGTACGCCGAAGATCAGGGTCAGGCCTAGAGAAACGAGTGCATAGACGCCGCCAAGCAGCAATCCGGTGACGACCGACTGCGTAATGAGAGTAGTGTCCACACCGCCGACGAGGTAGATGACGGCCAGGGCCGCCACCACGATGGCCCCAACGCCGAGGGTGACTCGCCAGCCCTCAGATTGGAGTATGCGGCGGCGTCCCGCAGCGTAAGCTGCAGAACCCGTGGCGGGTCCGTTTAATGTGGCTCCCATTTTTGGCTACTTGGCCACGACGGGGAAGACGATGTCTTTGGTGGCGAAGCTCTTCGGGAATACCTGTTCAACCTTGCCGCCCTGGACCTGCATGACAATCACCGTGGCATTCTTGTTCTGGCCGCGGTCATCGAATTCGATCGGGCCGCTGAACGCCAGCAGCGGATCGGCGACGCTGATGCCGGCGATGGCGTCCCGCAACTTGGCCGGGTCAGCGGAGCCACTCTTCTCAAGTCCTGCGGCAATCACTTCAACGGCCTGGTAGGACAGCATGGCCGCGGTCTCCATGGACTTGCCGGTCTTGGATTGGAAGCGCTTGCGGATATCTTCCGCCCGGGTGCTCGTGGCGCTGTAGTGGTAGTTCGCGCTCAAGATGTTGGCGGCCGCGGCACCGGCATCAGCCGGGAAGGAATTGTCATCGAACGCGCCGCTGGCAATGCCGAACACCGCTTTAACATCCGGTTTCAGTGCGCCGATGGCCTTGGCGATCAGCAGGTTATCAGGGTAATAGCCGGTCACGACGATGACATCCGGGTGGACGGACATGGCATCAGTGACCTGGGTGGTGGCGTCGGAGAAGCTGGCACCCGAGTACGTGACTTCCTTAGCGACGGTGATGCCCTGCGCTTCAGCTTCCTTCTTGAACGCCGCGAAGACGCTGCCGCCGAAGGCGCCTTCAATGTGGATGTAGGACACGGTCTTGATAGGGGTGTTGGTGTCCTTGCCCATCGCCAGGAGGTCACGGGCGCCGGAGGTGCCCATGCCGCTGGCATCGGGCTGGATCCTGAAGGTGTTCTTGTACCCCTGTCCGAGGATCTTGTCATCGACGGCCACGTCAATCACGAAGGGGACCTTCGAGCGCTCCGCCACCGAAGCGACGTTCTGAGTGACATCAGACTGGTACGTGCCCACCAGCGCGACCGCGCCGTCACTGACGAGTCGTTGCGCTTCACTTTGGCCGGTCTGCGCATTTCCCTTGCTGTCACCCTCGCTCAGTTTGAGTTTGGCGCCGTTCTGGGACTTGATCCCGCCCGCGGCGTTAATGTCATCGACGGCGAGTTTCGCACCGTCGTTCATGAGTCCCCCGACGCCGGCGAGGCTCCCACTGAGCGGATGGACGGAACCGATGCTGATGGTCTTGCCGCCCTGATCCGATGAGCCGGTACTGGTGCCGGTGCCGGTGGAGCACGCCGTCATTCCCAGCAGTGCTACCGCCACTGCCGCGGTCAGAATTTTTTTAGCCATGGTGTTCTTGGCGACCTTTCGCTATCAAGACCTCGGGCACTGTTCCGCTCAGAGGAATAGGATTTTCTCTTGACGTTCCGTTCAGCGAACCGGCATCTTTGCCGATCGACCCTCGTTCGCTCATTGTTCCACGCCGAGAACTGTTATTACTAGGGCTAAGGCGGTAATTTCTTTGGCTTTATCCATTCCGCTGACCGAAGCGCTGCACGTAGAATAAGCATCGGAGAAAGGATCAACATGCCGAGACAAAATGTAATTGAAGTCCGCACCAGCGAAGGCGGCACCGAATCAGCGGACCGGGTGGCGGACGTCCTATTACTGTTTAGCAGGGCTGACGGTGCCCTGGGGGTTTCGGAAATCGCCCGCTCCTTGGGACTGAGCAAGGCCGTTGTGCATCGGATTCTGCGGTCTCTGAGCTCACGCGGTTTACTGCAGACCCTCTCGCAGTCCTCCAGTTACGCGCTGGGGCCAGCGGCCATAGGTATGGGGAACAACGCGTGGAGCCAATCAGACTTCCGGACGGTCGCCGGGCCGGTCCTGCGCGCGCTGCGGGACAAGACCCGTGAAACAGCCACCCTCTCGGTGCTCTCCAGCCACTCCAGAATCTATCTAGACCAGTATGAGAGCCCCCAGGAAATCAAGATGATAGTGGAGATCGGGGTGCGGCACCCGCTGCACTCCGGCGCCTCCAGCCGCGCCATTCTGGCGTACCTGCCTGAAGCGTACGTGGATGAAGCGGTGGCCCAACTGGAAGCGCTGCACCCCGGGTTTGACGAGGCCGGCTATCGGCACAAGCTCGACAAGGTCCGCAAAGATGGCTATGCGGTGTCCCAGAACGAGCGCAATACCGGTGCGGCCTCCATTGCCGCCGCGTTCTTCGACAAGGCGGGCAATGTGCTTGGCTCCATCAGTTCCTGCGGCCCCGTTTCCCGCTATAGTTCCACCGACCTGGACGAACATGCCGAAAAGGTCGCCACTGCCGCCCTGCGGATTACCGACCTGCTCAGCCGTTAGCCGGTTCTGCCGCTAACCTGCTCATCCGTCAATCAGCCCCGCTTTTAATCTGCCCGGCCGTTAACTTGTTTAGCCGCCTCGAGGAAGACCGATAAATGATGCCCTCCCGCAACGGCGCGCTGCCCCGCTCCTTCATGTACATACCGGCTGACAAACCCGAGCTTTTCCCCAAGGCGGCGGCCGGTACCGCCGATGCCCTGATCCTCGATTTGGAAGACGCGGTGCCGCTGGCACGCAAGGCGGAAGCACGCGCCGGCGTCAGGCGCTGGCTCACATCAGGGGCCCGAGCCGTCCCAACGGCGGAAGGCGGCGGCCAGCAGTGGTGGGTACGTATCAGCGCCGAGAGCATTGCGGCGGATCTGGAAGCAGTCTTCACGCCGGCCCTGGCCGGCATTTTCCTGGCAAAATGCACCGTGGCCAGCCTGGCCGAAACTGCCGAGTGCCTGAGCCGGCTGGAAGTGGAGTGCGCGACTACGCCGCGGTCCGTGGGCGTTATCGGGCTGGTGGAAAAGGCGGCGGCG